>CAZETC010000027.1:7939-8687 GCA_964515435.1 uncultured Candidatus Nitrosotenuis sp. | reverse complement strand
GTACCAAAAAAACGTAACCACACACAGAATCGACGCGGCAATTGCTGAAAACACCAGAGAGTGGTATCGTGAGGTCGGGGTCAGCAGCGTAAGCGAGTAGCGCTTGTGAATTTTTGATACGTCGTCGTGTGATTCGGTCATTTGCTGATCTATCTTATCAGAAATATGTCAAGAAGCCATGAGACAATAATAAGACCTGTAGGTATCGACACTACGATTCTTGGATCGAGCCTATATCCCTTTGTTTCATCCTCAAAGAATCGCAAAAGGCCCGCAGAGGACGCCGGCAGTGGTGCACCTTTTTTCTTACTGCTCATTTAATGGAAAATCTAGGAGATTAAAATAAAAACTTTGCGTGTCAGCCTTTCAGCTTCTGCATGGTCTCGATGAGCGAGTTTATCGACTTGAGGATCTGTTGCTGTTTTTCATGGTCTTTTTCTGCCTCCAGCTCGGAGGTTAGCTGTCCAAGTTTTTTGTTCATGGATTCTAGGACAGGGTTTTTGTCGTCTCTTTTTTCTGGCTCTGGAGCTGTCTTGTTTTTGTCAGGTTCTTTTCCGCAGACTACACATAGTGCGTTTCCATCCTTCATGACTCTGACTCCCTTGCAGTAAGGGCAGGGTTCCGCCAACAGCGTTGCGCCGGCAAGCAGCATCTCTACTGCTTTTTTTCGCAGTTCTTGCGACATCAGTTATTTATGATCAGACCTTTCTAAAAACCTAATTTTGCAAAACACCCAACAAGGCTTAAT
>CAZETC010000027.1:0-7929 GCA_964515435.1 uncultured Candidatus Nitrosotenuis sp. | reverse complement strand
GGCTTAATAGTCGGGTTGAACTTTGGATCAAAGTAACTAATGGCAGTAATTTGCAACACATGTGGACTTCCTGAAGATTTGTGTGCTTGCGGTGATCTTAACAAAGAGAGTACAAAAATAGTCATAAGACTTGAGGAAAGGAGATTCAAAAAGAAGGGAACTATGATTGAGGGCCTCGATTCGAAGCTGAATGATTTGCAGGGAACTTTAAGCGACTTGAAACGAAAGTATGCCTGCGGCGGGACCACGAAGGACAACTACATCTTTTTGCAGGGTGACCATCGCGAAACAATGAAGGAGACCCTAGTCAGGCTAGGATTTTCCGAATCAAGCATCGAAGTTCATTAGACTTGCAGAGACATAGGATTCTCCAAGGCATCGCAATTCCATATGCGGCACTAGTGTCCGTGATTTTCGGACTGATGATCTTTTCCTTCCCGATAGGCGCGTATCTTTTTTTTAACTCGCAGATTGGAAAAAGCATCGATTACGGCTTTCCGCTTTCTGAGCTAGAGTCAGCACAAGGGTTCGGCCTTGTGCTTCCTTCCTGGATAGGCATCGGTGACCTCTTTGCGGCTGTGTGGGCTTTTTTCCTCATTATTTTTACAATAGCTGCCTTTGGCCCAAAGAAGAGCTTTGCAAGGGTGCTGGCCCCGATAATGTCTGGTGCCCACGAGGTGCAGGAGGGCAATTATCTAGTCGATGCCATACGGTGGTTTTGCATAATCATTATTTTGTCCGAGGCAATCAACCTGGCACAGCAGGGACTTGGAATCAGCATCACGACTCCTCCGTTTGAAAATGATCTTGTGCAGTTTCTCGGCGTGAGCATTGCACCAATAATAGAGGAGACCGGATTCAGAGTCATTTTGATTGGTGTGCCCCTCTTTTTGTTTTATTCGCACAAGGCGTCTGGCAGACTCTTCCTTAGATCGCTGTGGAACCCTTCTGCAAATCTTTCTATCACTAATCACAAAAGGGCAGTTGCGATAATTGTCCTAGTCGGGGTTTTTTTCGGTGTGTCGCATATCATGTCAGAGCAGTGGAGCCATGGCAAGTTTTCTCAGGCGGCGATGAGCGGGATTATACTTGGATGGGTCTACTACAGGTACGGCTTTGTCGCAGCACTGCTCATACACTGGGCAACAAACTATGTGATTTTTTCATACGGATACTTGGTGTCCATGGTAAACGAGATAAGGTTAGCAGATTCTTTTTCCCATTCGCTAATACAGACAATCGAGATTTTATTTGTGATAACTGGCGCATTGTCCATTGCGACAATGTCTATTAGATATCAAAAAAAGAAGCTAGAGGTCTAGAGCGAGCTTTAGGCCCTTGTACCGGTTTCGAATCGTCACCTCGGTAACGCCTGCAGCCTCTGCTACATCGCGTTGTGTCTTATTTTCCCCGTTTGTGACGCACGCCACATAAAGCGCTGCAGCAGCAAGACCCATTGGATCCTTCCCAGCAGAGATTTTGTTTTCTTCCGCTGTCCTTAGAATTTTTGCGGCCTCGCGTTTTGTTTTTTCGGAGAGATTTGCCTTGCTTGCGATTCGCGCCACACATTTTATAGGATCGACCACGGGCATCTTGAGGCTCAGCTCTCGCAGCAAAAGCCTGTAGCATCTTGCGATGTCCTTTCTCTTTATGTTGCTTGCATTTCCGATGTCTTTTAGCGTCCTGGGCGTCTCTGTGTCCCGACATGCAGCAAAAAGTGCGGATGCAATAAGTGCGGAAATTGAGCGTCCACGCACCAGTCTTTTTTCTAGCGCCTTGCGGTAGATGTAAGCTGCCTTTTCCACTACCGCATCACCCACTGCAAGCTTATCTTTTAGTCTGTCAAGCTCTGAGAATGCCTGTCTAAAGTTTCTGTCTATTGGCTCGTGCACCTGACTTCGCGAATCCCAAGTTCTCAGTCTTTCAATTGTCGAGCGCATCGTAGAAGAAAGAGGTTTTCCTGTTGCATCCTTGTCAGCTTGTCCAATTATCGTTGCAAGTCCCATGTCATGCATCGCAAGCGATGTGGGAACCCCTGTCCTACTCTTCCCCTCATCTTCTTTTGAAAAAGAGCGCCACTCGGGCCCTGCCTCGATGCTTTGCTCATTTATCACGTAACCGCATTTGGAGCAAAAATTTTCTCCGGTATTTGCGTCTATTACAATCGAGCCCTGCGCACAACGTGGGCAACGATCTTTTTTAGCTGCGCTTTTTGGTATTTTTTGCAAGTTCTTTGATTCTCGTATTTAACTTTCTTTGTTCACTATAAAACTGTCGATGGGTGATGTGTGTGATTTACGAGACGGTTCGATGAAAGAGCAAGCTGGCAAGGAACGTTAGCTCGTTTATTTTCATACGTGGTGTGCTATACTATTGCCGATAGGCATGAAAAATTGAGTTTAGGACGGCTTCCAGTCTTTTGGCATGGAGCCGCGGCTTGGCTTTGGTTCTTCTTTTGGAAGAGTGATTTGTGAGTCATAGACGCTTTGGTGTTGCTTGTAGCCTTGATCATCGGTTGCAAGCTCTGCCTCGCCCCTTGTTGTGTGGTATCCTCCAGATGCCTCGCTCGTGCTTGATGCCCGGAGGTGTCTTGGATCAATTCCAGTTTGTATGTATTCTGATTCCCTCTTTGCCTTTTTGTTGCTCCAGAAGAAGAATCCCCCAGCTCCAGCAGCTGCCATTCCGGCCATTCCATAAATGATAAAGATCGGAAATGACCCGGTGGATGTCTGTGCTGCACCTGCAGGAGCAGTTGCAGACACGCCAATTACTTCGTGTCCGTCAAGAATGTCAGGCGATGCATATCCTGCAAGAAAAATGTTTGCCGAGTCTCCCGACTGGACGGTTCTTACATGATAAGTGTTATCCGAAGTGAATGTGGCCTCAAACTCTTGTTCTCTTACTTGGCCCTCCCTTAAGCTACTCTCACCCATTGTAAATGACGATACTACGACTTTGGCGCCGGAGAATCCGAATCTGCTGGTATCTGCGGCAATTCCAGTCGGGTCAAACAAAAAGTGCCAGTTGGTCAGCGGTTGTTTTGCAATTCCTGATGCGTCAATGAGACCCATCTCCAGCACATCTTGTGCCTCACCAGTTATCTGGGATGCAACCTCTGGAAATTCTGTTTTGAAAAATGAGAGCGGTTGGTTTACATCAATTTCACCGAACTCTTCTGTCATTAGTGGTATGGGGCCATCCACACTCATACCCCTCCACGTGGCATCAAAGAGTCCTGGTGAACCTTCTTGATATTCTCTTATCAGAAAGCCTTCCATTGTTGGAATAATTACGACTCGATAATCAACTGACGCCTGGTCTCCCCTCCCAACCATCGTTGCACTGTATTCTAGTTGCATGTCAGTAACACTTACCGTGCTTTTTGCTGCAACCAAGTTCTCGTTAAGTTTGTCAATTAGTTCTTGCATTCCTGCAGATGAAGAGTCTGCTGAAAATCTGATTGTCACCTCTTGCCCTCGCAGTGCATCTGCTATTGAACCGCCTTCCTTGTATTCGATGAAGGCTGTTCGCTGGAAGATGAACTTGGGGTTTTGCGCGCTTTCGTAGGTCTTTGCGTCCCAGTTTAGCTGCGCTGCAAAGGCCGGAAATACTGAACCACTAACTAGAATGCTTAGAAGTGCTAACGATAAAAATGAAGCTCGCGTCACAAAGTCCGTGCGCCTAGGCGCAGTAATAAATCTTATCTTGCTTTCGAGTAATCACAAGAAAAATCACATACAAAATTTTTTTGCAGTGATTTTGTGATTTGTATTTTGTTGCACGAAATCTTGCATTATTGAAAGGGTAATATGGATCCCCGACTCCATACAAAAAGGGTTTTATGATAACGATTTTGGCAGGCGGTACAGGTTCTGTTAAACTTGTCCGTGGACTGACTTCTCAAACTCGCGAGCTCAACGTGGTCTGCAACGTGGGGGACAACTATTGGCTTTATGGCTTGTATGTGTGTCCTGATATTGACACCATAATTTACGGCTTGGCAGACATTTTGGATTATGAGAAAGGATGGGGGATAAGAAAGGACACATTCGGATTTTTGCGACAGATGGAAATCTTTGGTGAGGAGACGTGGTTTAGAATCGGCGACAGAGATGTAGCAACCCATCTGATTCGAACGAACATGCTAAAGAACGGAAAGAATCTCGGAGACATCACCAAGTGGCTGTGCGAAAAATTTGCAGTTGAGACAAAAGTAATGCCTGTTACCGACAACACTATTGAGACAAGAATCACTACAAGCAAGGGCGAGATGCACCTGCAAGAGTTCTGGGTAAAGTACAAGGGAAGAGACAAGGTAGAAGGAATTCAGTACATTGGTGCGGACAAGGCAAGACCGAACCCAGAGGCAGTCAACGCAATCCATGATTCAGAGCTTGTGATAATTGCACCCGGGAACCCCCTGACCAGTATCGGTCCAATGCTTCAGATAAAGGGAATACGAAAGGAGTTAACAAAGAACAGAAAAAAAGTGGTTGCAATAAGTCCCATTCTCGGTTCAAAGGCATTTTCTGGGCCTGCAGTAGAGTACATGGCAGCTGCAGGGATAGAGTCCTCTCCATACGGCATTGCACAAATGTATTCTGATGTTTGCGGAAGCATCGTAATTGATTCCAAGGACAGACTGCTTACAAAAAAGATTCAGAATTTGGACATGAAAGTTTACGACACCAGCATCAAGATGAACAACAAAATATCAGAAGATACGCTGGCATCATTTGTTCTAAAGAACGTTCGCGTGTAGCTTGAAAGTAGCTGCAATAATTCCTGTAAAGACATTCTCAAGGGCAAAGTCGCGCCTTGATCTGCCGCAGGAAAAAACCGAAGAGCTGTGCAAAATAATGCTTGACGCGGTTCTTTCTGCAATATCAAAGTCGCAGATAAGCAAGACCGTATTGGTATCAAAAGACGAAGAAGCGCTATCTATCGGAAAGAAATACGATGTAGAACAGGTAATAGAGGAGATGGAAAATGGCGTTAATGCTGCAGTGGCCCTTCCGGAGAAATACCTGCTTGAAAATGGGTTTGATGCGTCAGTTGTGCTTCCTCAGGACATTCCCCTGATAAGGCCTGATGACGTCTCAAGCCTCCTTGCCTTCCAAAAAACCGCCAGGTCGCTCCTTGTTGTCCCTTCAAGAAAGCTCGACGGGACAAACGCGCTTTTGCGAAGTCCCCTCGACGTTATGGAAACGCATTATGACGAGGACAGCTACAGAATTCATCTCAACACGGGCAAGGCAAAGCAAATCCCGACGTCGTTTGTTTTGATTAGCAGGATTATGTGGGATGTGGACGATATGTCGGATCTGGAATTTATCATGCGTAATGTTGAAAAGCCAGACTTGGCAGAAAAGCTCCGAAAGATATTGCAATGATATCGCTAATCGGAATATTTCTGGCAATCACTATCCAAGCAAGTAGCGGCATAGTGCCAGGCTCTTCTGTGACATTTTATGTGCACGATGATGACCTAAACACAAGTCACCGCGGAATAGACGAGATATCGACTTCTGGATTATTGGTGTTCACACTTGCGGGTTTTACGATTTCGGGCCCGTCAAAAATAACAGAGACGGATAACGATTCCGGAGTTTTTGTAGGGCGAGTCGAAATACCCCAGACTATAAACGGCAGGGCCGTGGGGCAGGGCGATACCCTCCTGATAAAATACAACGACCAGTCGGATTACTCTGGAAACGCAAACACCGTTACAAAGTCTGCCTCTGTCAAAAACATCAAAACAAACTTTGAGACCTCTGCAAAAAACGTCAGGATAGGCCAGACGTTCCAGGTGAAGATTTACGATCCTGACTTTAACCTTGATTCAAGAAGGGCAGACAACATCCCACTTTCGCTAATAGAGTTCCGCGGATCCAACGGAATAAGGACCACTCTTGCAAATGCTGCGTTTGACGCGCAGACGACCTCGCTTAGGGAGACTGGCGATAACACCAACACGTTCGTGGTGTCGATCAAGATGCCAAAAGAAGTAGACGGCAAAAGACTCAAGATTGGTTCCACTACACAACTAAAGTTTACAGACACCACGTCAGGCTCCGGAACATCAGAGATCCTAAAGGCCAACATCAAGGTCGGCCTCAAATAGATAATTCATTTTTGTAGCTGCGCTGATTTAGAATATGTAAGATTCATCGAGATTATTACAAAATTTTATTTGGGATTTTTAAAAGACTTGTGTGTCAAAGGTTCCATCACCTTGGTTCCAAAAACCTGCTTAAGTGTCCTTGGCTTGCCGTCCTTGAAAACTTCGTTGCAGCAGTATTTCATGGAAAACTCTGCCATCTGCGTTAGAATTGGAGATAGCGCCATACCTTTTTCTGTGATCGTGTATTCCACTCTAGGCGGGGTTTCTGGGTAGATTTTTCTTGTGATTAACCCATCTTTTTCCATTTCTCTTAGTCTCACAGATAGCGTCTTTGGGTTTGCCCCCTCGATTGATTCTAGAAATTGGTTAAACCGATTTTGTTGTAGCATTACCATATTTCGCAAAATGTGCACCGTGAATTTTTTGCCCATGATTTTAAACGTGGTATCAATTGGGCAGGCCTTTATCTGATCATGCATTGGATTAAGATGTTGACAGTATTTTTCATCCAACTTACCACAATCTCACTTACTTTCTTGTATGAAACTTCCTGACTTATATGCTTACCTTTCTATAGTTAGTACAAGGAAGAAACTAACTATGGAATGTACAGCAGAATCATGTAAAATGGAGGGCGAAGAAAACTGTGCTTGTGGTTCCAACAAATCATACGAGCAGTGCTGCGGTTGCGAGACAATGGATCCAATCCAGCACGCAATAATGGCTTGGCACAAGGCATTCTTTGCAGCACACCATGATGCAATGACCGAAAGAATGAGAAAGAAGATAGAAACTACATACGGACCAACCATGGACAAGGCAGCAGATGTTGTCTTCGATGCAATTGGCAAGGTATGGAGCTCCATGCTTACTCAGTCTGAGGCAAAAAAAGATCTCGCATCAAAGTTGCAGAAGATATTTTCTGAAACAAGTAGGAGATAGAATAATGTACCCTGTCCCCGCTATCTCCTACTTTATTTTTTTTCCTAGTCTAAGATTAAATATTTTCATTGTATGTGGAATGTCATGAACTGGAAAAGAGTCACAATAATTGTTCCAGTGGGGGCAGTTTTGAACATGTTTTTGCTTTTTGGCTTATTTATGAACCCATTTTCACAGCAGATAATATTTAGCGAAGAATACGGCCAGTCGGCCAAGCTTGTCGGTGTATGGAAAACGATAGAGCCCGTTCCGACACTAGAATCGTTAATTCCGGCACTAATAGTTACCCCTGCGATCTATAGTTTTGTTTTTGCATTGCTGTATGATTCCGTTCCGGGAAAGCGGAGAATAACAAAGGGAATATCGTACGGGGTGATTCTGTGGGCGCTAATTGCCGTGTTTTTTGAGCTTTTTACGCCAAACGGCTTGTTTGGCGAGCCTGTAAACCTTCTTGCATACGAACTTTTCTTGTGGTTTGTAGGGCTTGTGACAGTATCAGTAATAATTAGCCTGATTTACAAAAAATAAACATGACATACGAATCCATCAAAAACAAAGTCGCGCAGTTTGATGGTGTTACTACAAGACCAATGTTTGGATACCAATGTTTTTCGATAAACAAGAAATTTTTTGTCGGGTTCAATAACAAAAATGACTACAGATAATCGTCAGACTTCCAAAAGATAAACAAGAGTTGGCTGTAAAAAACAAAGCAATCAAGCCATTCTCCCATGGTGCAAAGATGGGCTGGATTGAGATCAATGCAAAGGAAACAACCGTATCAAGTGCAATGAAATGGATAAACACTGCACATGATTATGCAATGAGCTTGTCAAAATAATAAAAAAATCTGCGTGCTGGCC
>CAZETC010000026.1:12540-16047 GCA_964515435.1 uncultured Candidatus Nitrosotenuis sp. | reverse complement strand
ACATACCAGACGTCAACGATCACGACAGATGGACGTATCATGTAGATGAGATAGTCCCCAAGTACGACGTGGTGTTTTCAAATGATGATTTCACGCACGATCTATTCAAGAAGCGCAATGTCAAGGTAATATCCGTGCCACTAGCTAAGAGAAAAGTCCTGTCCGGAACCGAAATTCGCGCAAAGATTGCAAGCGATCAAAACTGGGGTGAGCTTGTACCGGACGGAACCCGCAAGGTTTTTCTGGAAATTAATGCAAAAGACAGACTAAAAAATCTGTAATTATAAATAATGCAGGCCAAAACAATCCTTCAGGCGAAATTATTTGGAATATCTAGTCATGTTACCGGGGCCGACAAACGTCCCAGAACGAGTAATGCGGGCAATGATCACTCCTATGATAAATCACAGAAGCGACGATTTTGTTGAATTATACGAGGATTCCGTGGAAAAAACAAAGCAGGTTTTTCAAAGTAATGGCGAGGCGGTTCTCCTTTCTGCATCCGGAACCGGCGCAGTAGAGGCAAGTGTTGTTAATCTAATCAAAAAGGGAGACAGGGTTATCATCCCAACAAACGGCGAGTTCAGCGGAAGACTGGCGCAGATGCTAGAATGGGCCGGCGCTAACGTCATAAGGCTGGAAAGCACCCCTGGCGAGAACGCAAGTTTTGAGAAGGTAAAGGAAGCGTTTGACAACAACAAGGACGTCAAGGCATTCTATTGTGTTTGGAACGAGACCTCTACTGGAACCATGATAAAATATCTGGACAAGGTCAAGAATTTGACTGCAAGAAACGACGCGTACTATGTTGTAGATGGTGTATCCATAGTGGGCGGCGAAGAGCTCAAGATGGATAAATGGGGAATCGACATTGCGATGACTGGCGCACAAAAGGCATTTGCGGCACCACCGGGAATATCCCCGATCGTAGTTAACGCAAGGACAAAAAAATACATGAACGAAAACCCACCAAAGACAATGTACTTTAATTTACCAAGATACTTCAAGTATTACGAGGAAGCAAAACACACCCCATTCACGCCGGCACTACCACTTTTGTATGCATACAGGGAAGCCATGAACATGATCATAGAAGAGGGACTAGATAACAGAATCCGACGACACAGGGTTTGCTCTGATGCGTTGTATTCCGGCCTCAGCGCAATGGGCTTGACGCCATTTGCAAAAGAAGATGCACGGTCCACAGTTGTAGTGGCGCTAAATTACCTGCAGGGACTGGAGGACAAGACGTTCAGAAATACGTTGGCAGAAAAATTCCGAGTTCTAGTTGCAGGAGGATTTGGAAATCTCAAGGGTAAGGTTTTCCGGGTTGGGTGTATGGGCGAGGTACAAAGATATCACGTAATGAGGACGATTTCTGCGATTGGCTCGACACTTGAGATGATGGGATACAAAACCAAATCGATGGACGCTCTCAAAGTTGCAGAAGACAAGCTAAAACAACTTTAACTTAATATTAGGAATTTCGAGGACTGATCGCGTTGACTTTCACTAAAGGCTCATTGATTTTAGTTGATTATACTGCCAAGGTAAAGGACACAAACCAAGTCTTTGAAACCACAGTAGCAGAGGAGGCAAAAAAACACTCGTTGTTCCAAGAGAACCACAAATACCAGCCAAAATTGGTATCAGTTGGGGAATCTTGGGTAATCAAAGGGTTGGATGATGCTCTTGTCAACACAAAAGTAGGTGACAAGCTCACAGTTGATGTCACGCCAGACAAGGGATTCGGCGAGCGCGATGCAGGCAAGGTCAGGATGATTCCGTTGCGTAAGCTCGGTGAAGATGCAGAAAAGGTCACTGTTGGAGATACGATTGAAATCGACGAAAGAACCGGTATTATCAGATTCATAGGTTCTGGTAGAGTCCAGGTTGACTTTAATCACAGATTTGCAGGAAAGACCATCGTTTACGATGTTAATGTCATTAAATCCCTAGAATCAAACGAAGACAAAATAGCTGCAATACTAAAGCGACATCTACCTGTAGAGGATTCAAAAATTGCATCAAAGCTAAATGGCAATACCTTGGACATTATGGTTCCTGAGGAGATATTTGGCGCAGAAGGCTTGCGAATAATCAAGCACTTTATTCAGACAGATGTCTTCAAGTTTGTCCCGACCTTGGAAAAAGTCAACTTTATTGAGACATTCAGCAACAAAAAGGCCGAAAAGCCCAAAGAAAATAATTCAGTCAAAGCATAAGTCTGCCTCAAAATTTAAGAGCCCCTTTTAGATCGTTGAATTGTTGTCTACAGTAATAGGGGGAAATGCCTCTTCGGATCTTGCAAGGAGGTTGGCAAAAAAAGCAAAAGCCAGCTACGTTTCATCTGGGCTTCGAGTTTTTCCGGATGGGGAAAGCAAGATAACGATTTCCGCAAGGCCAAAAAAAGGCAAGATTATTGTTGTAAATTCGACATATCCTCCAGTCGACTCGAATCTGCTCCAGACACTTGTGTTGATTTCAAAGGCAAGACAATTCTCAAGTCAAATAATCTGTGTAATTCCATACTTGGGGTATGCAAGACAGGACAGGGAATTTCTGCCAGGAGAGGCAATAACACTAGCTGTAATTGCAAAGTTGCTCAAGGCAGCTGGCGCCTCAAAGATAATCGTAGTTGACATTCACAGCAAGCTAGGCTTGAGACATTTTGGGATTCCGGTTGTGAATGTTTCAGCCGTGCCGGAGTTAGTAAACCACTTCAAAAAAATGCGCTTGAGGAAACCGCTCGTGGTCTCGCCAGATTCTGGAGGGATGACAAGGGCAAAGGAGTTTGCAAGACTTTATGGTACTGGCGTCATCGCATTACAAAAACAAAGGGACCGAAAGACTGGCAAGGTTGAGATCAAGACTGTGAACTTGAGTAGGGTGAGAGAGCGGGATTTGGTGTTGGTAGACGACATGATCAGTACTGGTGGAAGCATATTAAAGGCGACCGAGTTTCTAAAAAAGCAGGGTTGTGGACGCATTTTTGCTGCATGCACACACGCACTACTAATTGGCAACGCGGAAAAAAAGATCAGAAAAGCTGGCGTCTCCCAAATAATTTCCGCAAATACTATTCCAGGCAAGACAGCCGTAGTAGATGTGTCGGGGATAATTGCAAAGGCAATCTAGATGCCTGAAAGTTTTTTCATCGTTTCAAAAGAATATCCAGAGCTTGCAGTCGACGAGGTGATAACGCTGGCAAAAATGTATGATAGATTCTGCAAAATCAAAGTCATCTCAAATCTCATCATACTGCAGACAACCACATCGTGGGAAAAAATTGCAAGAAGGGCTACCTTTGTCAAGACCGCAGGCCAGCTGTTAAGAAAAATGTCAAACGTCTTTTTTGATGAAAAAAACTATTCGCTTCTCTTTGGCGCAAAATCATTCATGTGTAAGGCAATAAACCTCTCATCAAAACAGATCGACATTCCTGAAATAGAGCGTTCGCTTGGCAGTATGGTATCTACTTTTTGCAACGCCAAAGTTTCCTTGGGC
>CAZETC010000026.1:0-12530 GCA_964515435.1 uncultured Candidatus Nitrosotenuis sp. | reverse complement strand
TTGGGCGATCCAGACATGGTGATTTATCTGATTTTTACAGATGAAGAGAATTTTTTCGGGTTTTCAACCAGGCTCGAAGCCCCAGTGCGCCCAAAAAAGGTAGCCAAGTTTCATCACGAATTGGACTGGAAGCTTACCCGCGCTATGATTAATTTGGCAAGGATAAACGATGACGAGGTGGTTTGCGATCCATTCTGCGGCACCGGAAGCACGCTTTTGGAAGCCCAGTCCATGGGGATCAAGTGCATTGGCATAGACTTTGACAAAAAAATGTGCCAGATATCAAAAAAGAATCTGCATGCAAACAGATTTGACGAAACGCAGATCTATAATGCAAACTATGACTATATGCTACAAATCACGGACCGTTTTGACGGAATTGTGACTGATTTGCCGTACGGTACTGCATCCAAGGTATCAGAAAAGCCGGAAGATCTTTTTCAGGGTTTTGCTGCAAAAATTCCAAAGAAAAAGTTTGCAGTGATGTGCAAAAAGGGTCTTGAGAAAAGCCGGAAGATCTTTTTCAGGGTTTTGCTGCAAAAATTCCAAAGAAAAAGTTTGCAGTGATGTGCAAAAAGGGTCTTGAGAAAAACCTAAGGATAAACCCAACAAAAAAATATGAAATCTACCGGCACAAGAGTCTGACTAGGGTGATTTTGGTAAGATGAAGCTAGTGTTTTTGGGAACGTCCGCTGCGCAGCCAACGGAGAACCGCGGCATGTCGTGTATTTGCCTTGAGCGGGAAGGCGAAGTCCTGATGTTTGATGCAGGTGAGGGTGCGCAGGTTGCATATCTAAGATCCGGCCTCGGCTGGAACAAAAAAATGAAAATCTTCGTTACGCACATGCATGGCGACCATTGTATCGGAATTTTGGGATTATTGCAGACAATGACCCTACAGCACAGAACAGAGCCAATTGAGATCTACGGCCCAGACAGAATTGAGGAGTTCATTGGGGAAAACATTCGAATTTTGAACTTTGGTCTGTCATTTCCAGTCATGATCACTGCGATAAAGCCAGGGCTTGTCTGCGAAGAAAAAACATATTCCGTACATGCAGAAAACGCAGAACATTCAGTCTCCGCGTTTTCGTTCCTTTTCGAGGAAAAAGACAAGTTGGGCAAGTTTGACATTATGCGTGCAAGGAGCCTCGACATTCCAGAAGGACCTCTGTGGCATGAGCTGCAAATGGGAAAAGATATCAAAATAGGCGACAAGATAATCAAACCACCGCAAGTAATAGGGGAAAAAAGGCCTGGAAAGAAAATTGGCATCTCAGGAGACACGAGGCCGACAAAAAAGCTTGAGAGGTTTTTCAAAAACTGCGATTATCTATCTTTTGATTGCACGTTTTCAGACAATCTAAAAGACAAGGCAATAGAAACATTTCATTCCACTGCAAAAGAAGCCGCAACGCTGGCAAAAAACGCAAACGTAACAAATCTCATTCTGACTCATTTTTCGGCAAGATACAAAGACGAAGACGAATTGTTACAGGAGGCAAAACAAGTTCACGACTCCGTTTTTGCGGCAAAAGACCTTCTTGAAATAGAAATAAGATAAAATGTTCGAATCTCTTGCAAGACAGATCAGGGACTCGCAAAAAATAGTGTTTGTGACCGGTGCTGGCATATCACAGGAGAGCGGGATTCCGACGTTTAGGGGCAAGGACGGTTACTGGAGAAAATACGATCCTATGCAGCTTGCCACAATAGACGCATTTTATGAAGACCCAAAACTCGTGTGGGAATGGTATGAGGAGAGGCGGAAAAACATACTTGCCGCACAGCCAAACAAGGGACATTTTGCCATAGCAGAACTTGCAAAGCACAAACAAATCATAGTTCTGACCCAAAACATCGACGGACTGCACCAGAGGGCGGGCAGCAGTAAGGTCCTTGAGCTGCACGGAAGCATAATTCGAATCAAGTGTACCGTTTGCGATTATCAGGACGATATCACGTCAAGCTTTGATTCTCTGCCACCAAAATGCAAGTGCGGCAGTATTTTGAGGCCAGATGTGGTGTGGTTTGGTGAGGCGCTACCACAAGACGTATGGGCTGAGGCAATCAGGCACGCACAAACATGTGATGTCATGATAATTGCGGGAACCTCGCTTGTCGTATCCCCTGCAAACCAACTCCCGTTGTACGCAAAGCAGAACGGGGCTGCGCTAATTGAGGTAAACCCAGAAAAAACCGTCATGTCATCCGAGATGGATCTGTCTGTACGAGAGACATCTGCAAGCGCACTGCCACATCTTGTTTCGTTATTCTAGTTATTTGGTAAAGACGCCGTATATGGTGGTCTCATCGTTTCCTTGTGGATTAAACACAGATGATGCCACCGTGCCATAGTCTTCATGTTCAACTAACATCTCTATGATGTGAGGGCTGTCAGATACATCATTTACACTGGTATCAAACTTTGATGTAAAGAATTCACCTGAGAACAGCTGCTTTTCAGAATTTCGTAGCGTAACTGTGACCTTTTGTGTTTTTCCCGAAGTGTCTTCATAATGGATTGATACTGTGTTGTCTTCGTTTCTCATCGTCGTAAGCTGGAGCGTCTCAAATATCTGGCTTTGAGGTAATGATTCCACAGCTATGGTTTGTGCGCCTGTGACAGAATCTGTGGTCACTGTGACTTGGACTGGTTGGTGTTTTTCATATTCACATTCGGGCAGTGTTATGGTGTGCGTTACTTCTTTTATCCCATTTACGGTTTTTACCATTTTGGGGACAGAAATTTTACAGCTGTTGTCATCATTTTTTTCATAGACTTGGCCGGAATAGACTTCTTTTGCCTGCGGTATAGCTATTTTCTCTTCAATGTCATCAATTGGGTTTAGCTGGTCTGCATTTGGCACGATTTTATCGCCTACTGCATCAACTGTTTTGTCAAATTCGTAGTTTACACGCTTTATTGTGGTGTCCTTTAGGTCACCAAAATCTTCTGCCACAGCCTCGATTTGTGGATGGTCTGACGTGAGTTTGATTACCTCTGGATAAAGAAAGAATCCCCCCACGCCCAAGATCACGCTCACTATGGCCAGTTTTACTATCAACTGGTCATGGTTTTGTTAAAATGATAAAAGTTTGAAAATCGACACTAGCTAAAGCAAGTAAGAAAAAAAGCTGACTAGTCCGAGGTCAGCCACTCTATTATGCGTTCTATGTTTTTTGAGCGTATTATAATTTTGATTGGGCCTAGTGGAGATTCGTTTGCATGTTCGCACAGTGCAACAGAGTTTACAAATGCCGCCTGCTTGTTAAGATAGAACCATGTCTCATCTCCGTCCAGATTGTCGTTAAGAAATCTCCAGTAGACTCGGCGTGATGCGTGGTTTTGGATTGATTCATGAATCTTGGAAAGCGATTCGATTTGCCTTGAGCTTGCCTTTATAGAACTCTTAGCGATATCAAATTCTATTTCGTTTAGGACGTTTGAGAGCGATTGTTGTATTCTTTGCGGGTCCTCGGAAGGGTTTACCTCGCAGAAGGCCTCCACCTTGCAATCAATTTTTGGAATCATCCAAGCCACTTTTTGATTGTGTTGTATACTGTTTCTATTAGCTGGTCTATTGTGATATTGTTGTTTGAGATGGACTCATCAGCTAGCGCAATTGACGCACTTATGCCAACCCCAATTTCTCGATTGTCCCGTTCGTCAAACGTTCCTCGGTTTTGAGGATCATCGGATCTCTTTCGTGTGCTAAGAAAATTATAACGAGTGTCAGCCGATGCGTGAATCGAGAGAAGCTTTACTGTCGCAATTTTTTTTAAAACCTCAATTTCGGCGTTAGAGCGAACTCCGTCAATTACCACGACGTTTGACTTTGAATTTATGATTTGATCTTTTATCAGCTCTGCTACTGCGCCCTGTCCGTTCTTTTCCCGTAGCTCAAGCATTAGCTTGCCGAGATTTTGGCCTGTTGGATCTAGGTTTCTCTTTTTGGCTTCGGCACGGACAGCGTTACCCATATTGATGCTTGCAAATCCTTTCTTTTCCAAGCCTGCAGCTATTGTAGACTTGCCTGCCCCAGGCATCCCAGTAAGACAGACGATTAGTTTAGGCAATGATGCTTGATTTTCGTGCCTAGATAATGAAGGTTACCGCAATCCATTAAAAAGCCAAAAACTGATTTTTGTAATGCGCACATTTGTTGCAGTAGAGATAACAAGTCGGGAGGTTTTGGATTCCATTAAGAAAATCCAATCATCATTCAAAATTGCTGCAAAACCAGTTGAGGCACACAACATACATTTTACATTGTTGTTCCTTGGTGAGATATCTGATGACATGGCACAAAAGGTTCAGGCCCAGCTAAAGACAGTCGAGTTTTTCCCGTTTGATATAAGTTTTGAGAATGTGGGTGCCTTTCCAAAGCCAAAATTCCCAAGAGTGGTTTGGATAGGAGTCGATGATAACGGTGGCAAACAGCTTGTTGAGCTTGCAAGAAAGGTGGAAGAAAAACTGTCCTTTCTCGGATTTAGAGCAGACAAGGCGTTCAGGCCGCATGTTACAATATTTAGGATTAAAAACAAAATTGACGATATCACGGGTGAGTTATCCAAGCACATAGATACAAAATTTGGAACACAGCGAGTATCTGAGATAAAATTCAAGCAAAGCGTTCTTACACCGACAGGGCCAATCTATTCTGATTTAGGAGTGATCAGCGCAAAATGAACCAAATTCTAAGACGGGTGGAAAAAATCATAGTGCCTTCCGAAAAACTGCAAAAAGAAAAGGACGCAATAGTAGAAAAGGTAATCAAGCTAGTCCAAAAACAGGTGGTAAACTACCCGCAGGTAATAGGTGTTGAAATTGGCGGTTCTTTTGCAAAAGGAACGTGGCTTCCAGAGAAAGCCGATGTCGACATCTTCATAAAATTTCAGACCGACGTATCTGAAAAAGAATTTGCAGAACTCGGGAAAAAAATTGGGTTTTCGGCGCTAAAGGACTTTGGTCCTTACGTCAGATATGCAGAACATCCTTTTGTGGAGGCGCAAATCAAGGACACCAAAGTGAATTTGGTGCCTTGCTATGACGCCCAGGAAGGAGTCTGGAAAAGCTCAGCCGACAGGTCGCCGTTTCACACGCGATTTATGATAAAGTCACTTTCTGCGCAGATGAAAAACGATGTCAGGCTGCTCAAGGCTTTTCTCAAGGCTAACGGCATGTATGGTGCTGAGATAGCAAGGCAGGGATTTTCTGGCTATGTGGCAGAGGTGCTGGTGCTCAATTTTGGCTCCTTTGATGGCGTAATCAGGGCAATATCAGAGCTAAAGCAAGGCCAAGTTATTGGCAATGCTGCAAGGAGCTTTGACACTTCAGTAGTGATAATGGATCCAATAGATGCCAACAGGAATTTGGGCGCTGCAATATCGACAGAAAACATTGGCAAGTTCGTTCTTGCAGCAAGGGCATTTTTGAAAAAACCGTCCGTGTCTTTTTTCAAACCAAAGAAAAAATCACAAAAGGCATCAAAGGCCTCACTCAGAAACGTTCTTGTCCTCACATTTAGGTACAAACAGAGAAGCCCAGACATAATATGGGGCCAGCTAAAAAGGGCGGCAGCATCTATTGCAACGCAAATGGAGCAGGAGGGGTTTTCCGTGTTGAGAAAATCTGCTGTCATTTCAAAAAATAACACCACATCATTATTGTTTCTGCTCAAATCAAGAAAACTTGATCAGCACCACGTAAGGGCAGGGCCAGACTTTTTCACTGCAGTGCACGTTGAAAAGTTTGTGCAATCAAACAAGAGAAAAAGTACGACAATGTGGATTGGTGAGGAGGGAAAGATCCATTCACTACAGAAAAGAACACATGTAGACGCGGCACTGTTCTTGAAAGACTTGATAAAAAAGAATCTGGTAAGGTCCGGAGTGCCGGTTGGCCTCAAAAACGACATCAGAAAATTCAAACTTGCCAAAGGCAACAAAATAACAAGCAAATCCATTAAAGAGGCTGTGTTGGAGCTGGTCTCAACAGATGAGACGATTTTTTCCAGTTGACAGATTAACTGAAGAACCATACTCCGCGATTCTCCGATTCCCCAAAGCCACCAAGGCCCAGCTGAAATCAAGGATAAAGGAGCTCAAAAAACTGGGAGTCCAAGGCGTATCGTTTGAGGGTCCGATGGCAATTGGCAAGCAGAATGTCCTCGGAAAAGGCTACACAGGCGTAGTGGTTTTGGCGAAAATAGGCTCAAAAAAGGTAGCACTAAAGATTCGAAGAACCGATTCGCCCCGCATAAGCATGGAGAATGAGGCTATGCTGCTCCAAGCAGCAAACAGTGTAGGGGCCGGTCCAAAACTCATCAGAAGCAGCAAGAACTTTATCGCAATGGAGTATCTTGACGGCAAAAAAATCTTTGATTGGGTACGGGATCTTGAAGGAAGGGGCAGCGCTGCCAAGCTAAAACAGGTGATACGCAAAGTCCTGTCGGACTGCTACAAGCTCGACATGGCAGGCCTTGATCACGGCGAGCTGAGCAACATCACAAAGCACGTAATTGTTGGAAAGTCAGTCACAGTGATTGATTTTGAAAGTTCGAGTCTTGAACGCAAGGTTTCAAATGTCACGTCCGTGACACAGGCGATTTTCATAGGCTCAGGCCTTGCAAAAATTGTACGGCAGATCTATTCCGTGCCATCCAAACAGAAACTCATCCCAGCGCTGCGCCAGTACAAGGAAAAACGCACGCAAGCTAGTTTTGGGCGGGTTCTTGAGGTACTGAGACTTTGACTAGAAATGCGATAAACCACCTAAAAAAAGACCACAAGCTTGCAAAAATAATCAAAACTGTTGGTCCGCATAAGATAACTGTTGTAAAAAACCCATACGAGTCACTAGTTGAAGCGATAATAACTCAGCAGCTTTCAGGAAAGGCGGCAGACTCGATATCAAAAAAATTCAGAGAAATTTACGGCAGGTTTCCAAAACCGGCCGACGTAATCAAGACCCCAACCTCAAAGCTCCGAGCTGCCGGGTTGTCTGGCATGAAAGCATCATACATCAAGGATCTCTCAGTGAAGGTGGAATCAAAAGAAATCAAAATCAGCTCACTAAAAAACATGACAGACGACCAAGTAATCGAGCATCTGACCCAGGTCAGAGGAATTGGGAGATGGACTGCCGAGATGTTCCTAATTTTTTCACTCGGCAGGCTCGATGTGTTGCCCGTAGGAGATTTAGGACTACGAAAGGGCGTCCAGAGGCTTTATTCGCTTTCAGATCTGCCAGAAAAAGACAAAATTGAAAGCATTGCGGAAAAATGGAGGCCGTACAGAACCGTTGCAACATGGTACATTTGGAAGAGCCTGAGCCAGTTTGACAAGATTGGCTAACAGGAGTTCTAAGAACCGTTTATTATGAAAAACGAGTCTGTAACTATATTGCAAAAACTCTTCATCGCAATTTCTCTGCTTGTAGTTATTCTTGTGCCGAGCCAGCTTGCAAATGCCGAAGCGGAGATCCCAAATTGGATAAAAGGCAAGATCAAGCTGTGGGCTTTTGACAAGATAACAGACGAGGATTTTCTAGATTCACTCATTGATCTAGACGAGCGCGGCCTGCTCAAGATGCATCAAGTCACTATAGTTGAAGATGTATACACCCTACCGCCATACGGCAAAACCATATTTGTCAAAATAACCGGGCGAACGACTGAATACAGGCAAACAAGCCCGGTTTCTCTGATTGTCACTGATCCTGACGGGATAAGAAAGGAGTACACGATTCCTGTTCTCCAGAGTGGCGCCTATTCCACCTCCGTACCGCTCAGTTTCTCATCATCTACTGGAATGTACAAGATTACTGCATATCATAATGGAAAAGAACTTCCCGAGTCGTTCTTTTACGTAAAGCGAGATGTGATAATTCCCCCGTGGATAAAAAATTCTGCAAGATGGTTTGCTGATGGCAAGATCTCAGACAGGGACTTTCTTTCCGGAACGCAGTATTTGATCGACCATGGAATAATTACGCTTGATCATGTAGACGCAGGCCGGATTCTAGCTGAGCTGAGTGTGGATGTGGACGGCCTCAAGGCTGTCAGACGCGGAACCGTGCAGGATGTCAGTGTGCATGTCAGTAATTTAGCGGGGAGTGTGGAGGGTGCGACGGTTTTTGTCCGGGTAGAGGATTATGGCGAAAACATACTGGAGGAATTTGAGGGAATCACAGACTCGAACGGTAACTATGACATTTCTTGGGAGCTGAGTAAGGATTTTGACGACATTGAAACCTTTCTGGTATTTGTGGACGTGACTGACGGGGTTTTATCTGAGACGGAGATGTTTTCATTTCAGGTTTATTGCCTTTGTGGCGAACCAAATTGCAAATGTCGTAATTAATGGACGATTTTGTTTTCATAAAAGCGACTTTGAGGCTTAAGGCCAACAACGGATCGTTGTCTGACGACAACCTCAAACGCCGGTTATTCTGGGCTATTCAGGTATTAGCCTGTATGCCTGTCCAAATCACACAAACTCAATAGAAAGTCAATGGGGCCGGTGAGATTTGAACTCACGATCTCTAGCACCCCAGGCTAGCATCTTAACCAAGCTGGACTACGGCCCCTCAGAAATGAGAAAAATCGTGAAATTATTAAATCGTGTGAACCATACAGAACCATTGAAAATATGTTCAATTTGCCACAAGATTTCTGCAACCGATAATGATCATACAGACTGCAAAGAAAAGCTGCGAGTCGAGCTAGAGGCCGAGGACTTGAAAAAAAGCATCCCCGAAAAGCTTGATCTCATGAAAAACCCAAATGACGTACAGTCAGATATCAGGGCGTTGATGGGCCACATATCAAAAGAAAAGAAAAAAGAAGAGTCATAGCCATTTTGCAAGTCGTTCTTTTTCGAATTGCTCCTTTTCCTGCATGTGTTCCTCTGCTGGTCTATCAAGTCTCGTTATGGGATTTGGCTGTGCAAACATATCCACATAGACGTAACCGGCAGTTGAGCCCATCTCGACATAGCAGCCACCCCTGCCGTCAAAAACCAAGTCTGTTCGCTCTTTTTTAATTTGCGCAATTATGTCGTGTGCCACTGCAACCCCCTGGCCCTCTGCAAAAATTCCCGCCTTTGGTACTGCGATTTTGTCTGTGACCATCATTGTTGTCACATCGCCTACAGCATAGACGTTTTCAAACTGTGTCTTGCAGTCGCGTTTTACAGAAATGAACTGGCCTTCATGTGCAAAGTTTGAGTCATAGATTACTTTGGGTGCCTTGTGTGGTGGTACTGCGATCAGCAGATCAAATTTTTCTGAAGTACCATCCTCGAACTTGATCAGGTTTTTTTCCACCGATGTAACTTTGCGGTTTCCATGAAATTTGATTTTTTCCGACTCCAAAATTTCCAAAAGCTGTTTGCTTACCTCTGGCCCTGCTGCTGGAAGTGTGATTGGTGCAAGGCTGTAAAAGTCAATCAAAACTGAGTCTCGCGTTTTTTGCTCCTTTAGCATGGAGCTAATTATTAGGGCAGCCTCAAACGGCGCGGGAGGACACTTGTAAGGCATGCCTGTGATTGCGAAGGCTATCTTCCCTGACTTTGTCTGTAGGATTTTTTGCCGGATTTTTGTCACGTGCTCCAAGTCATAGAGGATCATAGCGTTTTCTGAAAGGCCATGGATTTTTTCAGGTGCGAGCTCAACTCCCGCTGCAATAATCAGATAGTTGTAGGGAAAGTCCCTAGTTTCCGTCCTCACTTTTTTTTGAGTCGTGTCAATTGCCACTGCCGCCTCATTTACAAAATCAATTCCCTTCTTTACAACTGACTTGAGCGGCCTTTTTGATGTCTCAAACTGTCTTGTCCCCTTTATTATCCAGAGTTTGACCAGATCCATCATGAAATAGTCTTTTTTGTCAATTATGGTGATCTTTGCGTCTGGAAGGTTTGCCTTAAGCTCGTTTGCCGCCGCAAGGCCGCCAAAACCGCCGCCTAGGATGAGAATCCGTTTTTGCAATTTAACGTTCTTGCGCGGTCGGCCTGATCAGTATCTCATTTACGTTAACGTGAGCAGGAGATTCTACCGCGTAGACAATTGCGTTTGCAATGTCTTCTGCGTTTAGTGCCACCATCTTTTTTGACATTTCCACAAATGCCTTTAGCGATTCGTCAGTGATCGTGTTTGTAAGCTCTGTTGCAACAACCCCTGGCTCTACGCAGGTAACTCTGATGTTTCCCCTCTGGCTGAACTCCTGCCTCAGCCCCTCGCTTAGTGCCGTCACTGCATGCTTTGTAGCGCAATATACTGTTCCAGCAGGGAATACGATTCGTCCTGCAACCGATGAGATGTTGATGATGTGACCGGATTTTTTTGCAATCATGTACGGGATTGCGGCTGCCGTGCTATACAGAACTCCCTTTATGTTAACGTCAATCATCTTATCCCATTCGTCAACCTTGAGATTTTTGAAAAAGCTTAGAGGCATGAGTCCAGCATTATTTACCAAAATGTCGACTGTGTCCCATTTTTTTACTACGGCATCGACAAAAGAATCACAGTCAGATTTTTTTGTCACGTCAAGTTTTTGGACGAGTACGTCGCCCCCGTTTTTTGTAATTTCGTTTTTTAGCACCTCTAGCCTATCTGTGCGCCTTGCTCCGACTGCCACTTTGGCTCCAGCCCTTGATAGCGCCATCGCAGTAGCGTATCCTATCCCACTGCTTGCGCCAGTAATTATTGCAACTTTGCCTTGGAGCATCCCAATCAGTGTGATTTGAATCGTCGTTTTATGTTTTTGGTAGCTTTGACAATTTATTACTGATGAAAATGTATGGTGATTATTGAAAATAATAAACTGTGTATATTGCGGCAGTGAAACGGATCTTCCTTTCGAGTGCAACTACTGCAAGGATCAGTTTTGCTCCGAACACAGACTGCCAGAAGAGCACCGCTGTGCAAAGTTGACATCAATTGGCACAAAAAATTGGAGAAAAGAAAATAATTCGCCAGCAAAAAGGCGGCTTTTTGAGTCGAATCTTTGGCAGACGTAGAAACTAGTAGGTTGATGCCCCAGGTTTTAGTTTTGAGAGTCTTGCCTGATAGAAAAGCGCCACTGCGAGAGCGAACAAGACAATTGACGTCAGCCAATGTGCCGTAATCATGGTAACATACGCCACTGCAAATCCTACAGAGACGGTACCCTGACTGGTAAGCTTTATCCAGCTTGCAAGCTTGGCCGCCCTGCTTATCATTTCGATGGCAAAAAGTGCCGCTACCGGATATATCGTAAGTAGGATAAAATCGATTACGTCTACGTCTAGATGTGACATTCTAGTCTTGCATGATCAGTTTGACTGTGATGTTTTTTGCAATTAATGCCTGCGCGTTTTCATTTGGTATTGTAGCGACGTCTTCTGCCTTGAATGGGCCATATCTGGTATAGTCAGCCCCAACAAACTGATCAAAATCCTTGAGGAATCGTACCGTGATTGGCCTTGTCTTGTGTTTTTTTGAGACGGACTCTAAAAGCTTGGTTTTCCCGTTTAGTGTCGCGGAAAGGATCATTTCCTTTCTTTCTTGCTGTTCCTGCAGGGATTCTAGGATGAATTTTTCCTCATCAAGCAGGTTTGTTAGGTCTAGGCCCCCATGGCTAACCTTGCTTAGCCTAGTCTTCAACAAAAGGGACGTCACCTGAGTTATCATCTCGACCAGTCTGTTTTTTATCTTGTTTTCAATTCCGTCGTATCCCTCGTTTTTCAGCTTGCCAAGATATTCAGAAAGCAATGTGTAAAACGCGGGATCGATTTCTTGGATCTGATCATTTTCTATTTCTCTAACTAGAACTGCATACAATGAGGTTACATCGATTTTTTTTGTTTCTGACATCAGGTCACCTGAATCCTTAAATGCTGGGATTTTTCGTGTAAACATGAAGGAACCAGCTTGCCATATAAAGTAACTCACGGTGAACCAACCCAAGTAAAATATTCGGCCGACGAGGTTTTTGCAAAGATTAAACACGAAGATATCAGGTTTATTGATTTACAGTTTTCAAGTCTAGTTGGAAGATACCACCACACGACGATTTCAGCAGCAACTTTTACCCCCGATCAGATGAAGGACGGACTCCCCAAACTCGATGGTTCCTCAATCGTCGGATTCACAACTGTTGACGACTCGGATCTCATCCTCAAGCCAGACCCAAACACGTTTGCAATAATTCCATGGGTTACTGAGAAAAAGACCGCGCGATTAATTTGTGATATCTATTTGGGACGAGGCCGCGGAAGATTGGAACGTGACCCGAGGGGAATTGCGCAAAGAGCAGAAGAGCACCTAAAAACACATGGCTTTGATTATAGCTACTGGGGCCCCGAAGTAGAGTTTTTCGTATTTGACAAAGTGCAATGGGATGTACTGACTCCGTACAAGGGCCAGTCTTATTCCATTGAATCAAAGGAAGCGCCATGGAGCCAGGAAGGAACCGGCTATCCGATGGGATTGCAGGAAGGCTACTATCCAAGCACGCCTTCTGATACGCTGACTGAATTTAGAA
>CAZETC010000025.1:13897-17483 GCA_964515435.1 uncultured Candidatus Nitrosotenuis sp. | reverse complement strand
AATCATTCCAAGCTCTATTTTGCCAATAAAGCGCTGTATTGCATCAAGGGGCAGATTCGCATGGATTACGCCCACCATGCCGACCCCGGCAAGTCTAAGATCTGCAAAAACTCTAAAATCGTCACGCTGCCTGACCTCATCAAATATTGTATAATCAGGCCTCACCAAGAGCAAAATGTCTGCTGAATTTTCAAATCTCCCCTCAAGTTTTGTATATTGTGTTATTTCTTTATCCACCTGTAAGTCTCTTGGCGATTCAAATGTTTTTACAATATTTCCTTGTGCTGCATAAAAGTTAGCTAGGCTGGATGCCAATGTGCTTTTGCCAGATCCCGGCGGACCTGATATTATTATGCCCTCAGCTTCCTCACTCGAAAACCTATCCATCAGCTTGTCAGACACATGATACTGATCAAGTGACATCTTTGTGATTGGATGAACTATGGTTATTTCGTGAGTTTCTGAGAATGGCGGCCTAGTTATTGCCATCCTATAGTCTTCGTATTGAACCACGAGCGCACCTGGTTTTGAGATTTCTATGGTTCCCGCACTCGAAGTTTTTGTGGCCTCAAGTATTTGTGTCGTTATTAGATCCAGATATTGCTCATCAAGCAATCGGTCTTCGATCTTTACTAGCTCAAACGAACCAGGCCGTCCCTTTTTTGCAAATGGTGTGTTTCCCTCTTTTAGGTGCACACTCATGGTAGTCTGATCAAAAAACCTCAGAAACTCCATGCGCTCGGTTGTTTTTTGAGATCGTTGATAGTTCACGGATAGCCCCTCCACCTCTGCAGTCAACCCTTGCACATAATCTGCAGTATAGAGCGTAGCGGCATTTTGTTTTGCAACATCTTTGATCATTGCATCGATTCTTCCGTGGCTTGCGAGTTTGATATCGTCTAGGCTAGGCCTTTGGCCGACAAACTGCAACGCGATATTATTCTGCTTACATAGGTTGTTGATTTTTTTTATTTCCTCCAGCCCAACAAACCCTTGTTCTTTCCCCTGCGATGCCTGAGCCTGCAGCTCATCTAGAACAGCTACAGGGATTATCAGATCCAAGTTTTGAAGGCTTTTTGATTCGATTAATTTTGTAATGTAACCGCTAATAATCACACTTGTGTCTGCTACGATTTTAGACATGATTCCAAGGTCATTTTGGGACTATTAATCATAACTGGCAACAGACTAAACTTTTCATATGAGATAAGAAATGGAAAATTGTTGTCCATAATGGAAAAGGATGTTCTAATCATAGAAGACAGCCAAGCAATCATCATTCAATTAAAAGAATTTCTAAACAAGCTTGGTCTAAAAAAAATTCACTACTCCCAAAACGGGGAGGATGGGATCAAATTGTTTAAGGAAATCATTGGGTCTGGCAGCGTGCCTTTGGTCTTTTTGGATTACAATTTGCCAGACATGACTGGATACTCAATACTGACACAGTTGTTGAACACGAGACCGGACGTAAAAGTGATTATCGAGTCTGCACGCGACAGAACAGAAGATTCGATAAAGGACATAATTGCGCAGGGGGCATACCAATACCTCGCAAAACCGATTAGGTTAGAGAGGCTAAGGGAAGTGATCGAGACTCTAAAGCTAGAAGAGATGCAATTATTTGACGAAGACGCAGGTATGGCCACTGAGAAACTAATTTCTGGCTCAACCCAGATGAGCCTTTTGAGAATAACGCAGTATTTGAATAAACCAGAGTCTGAGGTACTGCAAATTCTCAAGCGTATGATCACAGATAAAAAAATTGTTCAAATAGACGACATCAAGGAAGTTGGATGTTCAAGGTGTAGCTCCGTTCGTGTTGCACAAACATTCCATTGTCCAAAATGCAGAGGTACGAATTTTAAGCAGGATAAGCTAATTGAGCACTACAAGTGCGGCAACGTGTCTTCGTCATCCTCATATATTGACGACAAGTGCCCAAAATGTCATAAATTAATTGAGACGTTCGGCCTTGATTACAGAGTCCAGGACAACCTGTACACGTGCAATGATTGTAAAGAGGTTTTTGCAGAGATTTTGATAAATTATTTGTGTCTAAAATGTAACGATAAATTCACTTTGGAACACGCAAAGCTGCTAACAAGTCATGGATATAGCTGGCTAAAATAATTATTTCGCCATTATGCCATCAATTAATTTTAACACATAGGCAAAATCGAACGGTTTTGAGATAAAAGCGCAAGCCCCAACCTTGAGGCACTCGTTTATGATGCTTTGATTGTCGCTCGCAGTGATCAGTATTACTTTTGCTTTGGGATGGTTTGTCATTATTTCCTTTAACACCGTTAATCCGTCCTTTTTTGGCATCGCCAGATCAAGTAAAAGTATGTCAGGTAGCACCTCGGAATATTTTTGAATTGCTTCATTTCCATTTATTGCCTCGGACACAACTTCATGATTGCCAATTGATAAAATGTCTTGCAGTACCAAACGTATTGCGTCTGAATCATCTGCAATCATAACTCTGGCCATATCA
Source organism: uncultured Candidatus Nitrosotenuis sp. (assembly GCA_964515435.1). GTDB lineage: Archaea > Thermoproteota > Nitrososphaeria > Nitrososphaerales > Nitrosopumilaceae > Nitrosotenuis. Next base: position 14,983 of record CAZETC010000025.1, on the reverse strand, counting down.
ACAGTTTAACCGCATACCTTATAGAAATTTCTATTTAACTAAGAGACGGTAGTTATTTTTTCTATTTCGGCCTTTAAGTGGTCAAGGTCTTGGTCGACCCCAACCATCGCGTTTTGCATGAATTCGTAGGATTTTTTTGTCGCAAGACAAATACCTTTGACGGAGCCGCCCGTAAGCACTGTTTTTAGGAGATTATCAATCAATACGGCAACATCTCCAATTTGATCACTGCCCATCATTGGCGCAAGTCCCTTTATCTTGTGAATGTATTTTTCAAGTTGTATTGCATTTTTGCAAAGGGCATCATCGTCATAACAACTTTGCAGAAGTATGCCAATTTCGGCAATATCGCCACTAAGCTCTTTTTTTGCCACACGCAAGAATTCGTCTGACATAGACTGACATTATTTGAATGAGCTTTTTATACCCTATTAGGTACACATAAACTAAAAATGAAAGTTGTCAGCAAGACGTATCTCTTAGTTGGAATTTTGATTGCCGTTGCAGCCTTTAATTTTATTGTATTATACAGCACTCAGAATACTGCAGCAACTGAATCATATTCCATCATACGTGCAAGTGACTTAAAGACAAAAGTTGAAACGATTGCAAGCTTGGCAACGTCGATTGCAAGTGGCAATGAGGCAGACCGGTCTATTTTACAAGATGAGATCACGAATTTTAACGATATTCTTGAGGCGTTAAAGACGGGCGGCCTCGTAAGAGGACAGGAAATTATTCCCATACCAAACAAAATTATTCCAGATTACGAATTAGTCATCGAAAATTGGAATGCATACAAAACAGATGCGGAAAAAATCCAGCAGTTAACAACGTTTGATAATGAAGTCGTAACCGCGTTAAACTATGTTTTAGGGAAAAATTCCGAATTGATACTTACGACGAATTCGCTGATAAGGGATTTAGATGACCTGAGCAGAGACTATAATGCACACAGAGCGATTGCTGCTCAGCTACATGAAACCGCAAAAATGATTGAACAAGATGCAATACTGATTTCACTTGGGCAAGAAGAGGGAGCAAGTGAAAGTATTCATAAATTAAGGCTCGCGTTTGATGTAGAAC
>CAZETC010000025.1:8601-13887 GCA_964515435.1 uncultured Candidatus Nitrosotenuis sp. | reverse complement strand
GTAGAACTCAGGACTCTTCTTGGTGTGCCTCTAGACGATCTCGATTTGCAAGAATCCAATGTAAAGCGCAAATCACTTGCCCCAATTCCAAGAGCAAATTCCCAGTCTTTGGACGACCTTGATGAGTTGTGGGAATCCGTCAGAGTAAGAATTAAAATTCTTGAGACAAGATCCATTCACTCTGATGAGTTTAACGAATCATTCTCCAGCCTGAACACGCAGAGGGACACTCTGCTTAATTCGCTTGATGAGCTTCTTGACATGTGGAACAAGGACAGAATCGACAGGAGAAATCAGGGACAGTTTATCGCACAGACAATTATTGGAGTGGACATAGTGATTTTCTTTCTAGTTCTAGTTATCATTAGAAAATCTCTAGCGCCTCTAGAATTTATCACCAAGTCTCTTTCTCGCGTAAAAGAAGGTATCTATGGCGAGAAAATCGAATATGTAGCAAATGACGAGATAGGCGAGCTTGCTTCGTCCTTTAACACAATGTCAGAAACAATCAGGACAAAAGAAGAAGAGTCGAGAAAGACAAGGACTGCAAAAGACGAATTCCTTGCAATGATTACGCATGAGCTAAAGACACCACTTGTCCCAATTCAGGGCTATACAGATATTTTATTGAGTGGGCACCTAGGAAGTCTCACAGACAAGCAGCGCGAAAGAATTTCCATTATAAAATCAAGTGCTGCATCGCTGCTGCAACTCATTTCAGATTTGCTGGATGCACAAAAGCTCGATCTTGGTCAGCTAAAAATGAAAAAAACCTCTAGTACCATTCATTCAACAGTTGAAAAATCCATCCACATATTTCAGCCGCAGATTGAAGAGTACAAAGTCAAGATAGAAAATACAGTAGACAAAGACCTTCGAGTTCTCCACGACGCAGATAGAATAATTCAAGTGCTGACTAACTTGATAAGAAACAGCTTAAAGGCGATAAAACCAAACACCGGTGTGATCAAGATCTATTCGTCTGAGGACCAAAACGAAGTAAGGATAATGATTGCCGATAACGGTTCTGGCATACCACCAGAAAAGCAGGCCAGTCTTTTTACCAAATTCTATCAAGTCGACGCTTCATTAACAAGAGAAAAGAGCGGGAGCGGTCTTGGACTATCCATTTGTAGAGGCATAATAGAAACGCACGGTGGAAAAATCAGTCTTGAGAGCAGGCTCGATCACGGCACCACAGTCACATTTTCTATGCCGAAGCACGACGTACCAACGGACGCCTCTGATTAGGCCACACTCAACGAAATCACACCAATAATGTGAAAACGGCTCACAAAGTAGCACATAACTCAAATTTTCAGAACCACGCCGTGGAAGAAATTGACCAACCAAAAAATACAGAATTTTACAGTGTATGTACAGAGTATTTTACGGCATTACGAAAGCAAGGAAAAAGAGATGATGGGTTTGAGGATGAATTCTATTATACGATGCCTGTGATCTCTGGCGGCAATTAACAATATTAGTGCAATCTAACAACACATTGTGTTGCACGAGGGTGCAGAAAAATCAGTGAAATTTGCCCAGAGATATGGGGCCGCATATTGTGATGCCAGATCCGAAATTATTGAGGTCCAGCACCTGACAGTAGAAAAAGGCCAACTTGAACACAAGATGACAAAATTCATGCAAGGTGTTGGTGTGAGGGTTTTGTGCGACGGCGCGTGGGGCTTTTTTTCCACAACGGATCACACAAAACTAGAGCAAGGCATAACTGACGCCATAAAAGCCGCAAAACATAATGCGACAAGAAAGAAATTCAAAGTAAAGTTAGCGGATGTCTTGACAGTACAAAAAAAAATATTCTATCCGGTAAAAAAGGAGCCAACATTAGACGAGATGAGCAAGATTGCATTTGGATGCGACGGGCTGATCAGAAACAACCAAAAAATTTCAAGAGACACGATCTCAGTCACGAGTATTAGCAGCTCCAAGTATTTTGTAAATAGCGACGGTGCAAAAATTGAGCAGTCCATTTCGGATGTAACTGCTGATTTGACTGCAACCGCGCGTGGGTCCGGTATAACTCAGTCGATAAATACGACCGAGGGAGGCAGAGGGGGACTAGAAAAAATAATTGACGACGTAGACGTTTACAGTGTTTCAGAGGAAATAGCTGGCAAAGCGTCACTGCTTTTAGATGCAAGAACCCCAAAGGAGGAGAAAGCCACGCTTGTCATGAACCCAGACTTTGTCGCATTATTAACGCATGAGATTTTAGGCCATCCTTCGGAAGCCGACAGAGTTTTGGGAAAAGAGATGGCGTGGGCAGGCGGCGCGTGGTGGGCAGGAATGCTTGGGCAAAAAATAGGCTCAGAAAGCCTTAATGTAATCGATGACCCTACAATACATGGAAGCCTCGGATGGTACGAGTACGATGACGAAGGCGTAAAATCACAAAGAAAGGAGCTTGTAAAGCAAGGAGTGCTGGAAAACCACATGCACAGCCGCGAAACCGCAAGCATCTTCGATGTGGAGCCAAACTCCAGCATGCGTGCAACGTCATATTCGTTTATGCCGCTGATCAGAATGGCATGCACGTGTATAGAAAAAGGAGACTGGGATCCTCAGGAAATGATAAAAGACGTGAAACACGGATACCTTGTTTCAAACATGAAGGTGCCATCCATAGATATGAAAAGACACAACTGGAGCATATCATGCCAGTACGCAAACAGAATCGAGAATGGCGAAGTCAAGGAAATGTTAAGAGACGCCATAATTGTCGGAGTTGCACCGGAATTCTTCAGATCAATTGATGCGTGTGGTAAAGATTTTACAGTAAGGCCAATTACAAACTGTGGAAAGGGAGATCCCATGCAACAAATGCGGATGGGAAACGGTGGCCCGTCCATACGTGGAATTGCCACCATAAAGGGCACTTGATATGGACAAATTACAAGAAATCAGAGAATGCGTGATTGCTTGCACAAAATGTGATCTGTGTAAAACCAGAACAAACGCAGTACCAGGCAAGGGGAACCAGAATGCTGGAGTGATGTTCATCGGGGAAGCACCTGGGAGAACCGAAGATCTCCAAGGCGAGCCGTTTGTTGGCGCAGCAGGAAAAAAACTAAGGGCGATGCTCGAAAAAAATGGCATTTCACAGGAATCCATATACATCACCAATGTGGTAAAGTGCCGGCCTCCAAACAACCGAATCCCAACTGAGGCAGAACGTATGTCATGTAGAGAATACCTTGAAAAAGAAATAGATGCCATAAGGCCTAAAGTAATTTGCATACTTGGAAATACTGCAAGTAATTCCATTCTCGGTCAGGGCGAAATTACAAAAAACCACGGTCAGACGATAAAAAAAGACGGCAATTTGTACTTCGTTACTTTCCATCCGGCCGCAGTTATTTACAACCAGAATCTAGGCTCGCTCTTGGAACAAGACATCGAAAAGCTCGGAGAAATTCTGGTCAAGATGAAATGAGCAGGCTTGAAAGAGAATTCTATGCACAGGACACCACCAAGGTAGCACGCCAGTTATTGGGAAAACTGCTCGTCCGCAAAATCGGCAGGCAGACAATATCTGGGATAATCACCGAAACTGAAGCATATCGACAGGCAGACGATTCTGCGAGCCATGCACACAAAGACATCACAGAAAGGAACAAGGCCATGTTTGGCCAAGTCGGACATGCTTATGTGTACTTTACTTATGGGATGTACTACTGCGTAAACGTGGTCGCAAGGAACAAGAGATACAAGGCAGGCGCAGTTTTGATCCGTTCCCTCAAACCACATGATGGAATAAACATCATGATCAAAAACAGAGGGATTAGAGACGTTACTAATTTGACAAACGGCCCTGCAAAGCTGACAATTGCGCTAGACATAACAAAAAGCCAGTACGGCGAAGATCTGGTAAACTCAAGATCGCTATACATCACAGAGGGAGTAAAAACTGATCAAAAAATAATTGCCAGCCCCAGAATCGGGATAAATCATGCAACAGACAAGCTGTGGAATTTTAAAATCAAAATCTAGTTTTTCTCTTCATCGTCTTTTTGCACGGTCCACGGTGCAACACGCCCGAGGATTTTTTCCCAGTTCAGTCTCAAAAGCAAAAATATTGCCGCAACCATCATTGCCACAAATATTCCGAATCCCAAGTAGATTGGGGTTGGATCTTTTATGTCTGCCAGGAAAGGGTCCACATAATTCCCGCCAAAATAATGAGACAGTAAAACTATGATGTAACATAGGACTATTTTGCCAGTAAGTGTCGAGATGAAGAACCTGATCGGGTTGTATTTTGCAAGTCCCAAGGGCACATAAATCAGATCATCTGGGATGGGGGTCGCAGCTGCCACAAACGCTGCTACCGCACCATATCTTTTTACCAGCCGTTCAAATGGCTTCATGCGCATTCGTGTCTTTTCTGTGATTATTCTTCTGCCCTCATAGCTTATCAGAAATATTATCTGCTTTGCAACAGTTGATGCCACAGCAGCAATCAATGCAAGATAATGAATGTTGAACTTGTCTCCTGCCGACATTGTGGCAAGCAGGATAAACGACGGCAATGGGAGAAACGGGACGAGCGAGCCAAAAAAGCTAACTAGTGCAAGTCCCAGATAGCCGATTTCATCAGCAAATGGGAAAATCACCGTCAAGTCCACAAAAAGTGAGCCTCGACTTGGACTATTAAATTGTCTTGCTGTGAACCACGATATTAAAATATAATGTTTTGAAGAAAAATCCGATGATGAAAAAAGAATTCGGTGAGATTTGCACCAAGATTTCTTCCATAAGTAAATACATCAGATTCGTAGGAATAATCAGCAAAGATGGAAAGCTTCTCGCATATCATAGAAGGGCTGGACTCCGGCCGTTTTTGGACGCAAAGGATACGAAAAGCCAATTCGTCGATATTGCTCTAAGGAAAGAACTTGAGGGCCAATTCGACAGGAGATTAGGTAGGGTAGAATTTGTCTGGGAAGAAAGAAAAAAAGTTCAGACCATTTCGTTTACCATAAAGAAAAATAGAGTGTGGGTATCAATTGACAAAAAAGTCATCCGTTCTGAAATACTAAGAATCATCGACTCCTGCCTCCCAATAATGAGAGACTATTCGTCGTAAAGCCAGCAAAGCGTGTAGCCAGACTCTGTTTTTATCACCGGAGGATCCTTCTTGCACTTGTCCATTACCTGCGGACACCTATCTACAAATCTGCATCCTGGTTTTGGATTCAACAGATTTGGCGGGCTACCTGGGATGTATTTTGGCTTGGAATCTCCGCGTAGTTTCGGAAT
>CAZETC010000025.1:0-8591 GCA_964515435.1 uncultured Candidatus Nitrosotenuis sp. | reverse complement strand
GATTCAATGAGCGCCTTTGTGTACGGGTGTTTTGGGTTTTCAAATATGGCTGACGTATTTCCAAATTCAATCATCTTGCCCCCATACATGATCCCGATTTTTTCGCATATTTCCGACAGCATTGTAAGATCATGAGATATAAGCACGAACGAGACGCCCTGTTTTTTTAGAGATTTGAAGAGGTTTAGAATTTGTGACTGCACCAGCACGTCTAGGGCAGTAGTTGGTTCATCAGCAATGACTATTTTCGGTTTGAACAGTAGTGCCATGGCAATGACTACGCGTTGCTTCATGCCTCCACTAAGCTCGTGCGGGTATTTTTTCAGTACATCTTCTGCCAAACCCACAGACCCAAGTGCCAAGCGAATTGCTTCCGTGTTGTCTCCATTGTAGCCATGCTGTCTTAGAACATCTGAAAATTGTTGGTAAATCGTATACACTGGATCAAGCGAGTTCATTGCACCTTGGAATACCATTGAGATCATTTTCCATCGGCATGATTTGTTGAATTCTTCCTCAGTGAGATCCAAAAGGGATTTACCCTCAAGGATGATTTTCCCTGAAATTATCTTCCCGCCAATAATCGTCCTCATAATGGACAGTCCCAATGTGCTTTTTCCACATGCGCTCTCCCCTGCAATCCCTATTGATTCTCCTGCATCTATTGCAAAGCTCACGTCTTGCACTGCTTGTATCTGGCCCGCATCGGTGATGTAGTGAGTGGTCAGGTTCTCTACTTGCAAAAATTTTACCATGAGATCACCAGTCTTATTTGGGAAAAGAGAACATTTAACTTTGTTTTATGCTGAAGACAAGGAAAAGGCACATGAAATTTAGAAAGACTCACAACATAGATGAGATTGCGGATTCGATGCAGGGTCAAGTGGTCACTATCGGTGGGTGGATAGAAGATCTCAGAAAACTTGGAAAGTTGACATTTCTCACAGTTCGAGACGTCACAGGCCTTACCCAGGTGATAGTAAAAGACGACTCCATAATCCCAGAAGATTTGACAAGGCAGACAGTAATTATGGTAAAAGGCTCAGTCCAGACCACCAAGGCGCGCGATTTTAAATTTGAGATAAAGGCAGATGCAATAGATGTTTTAACAAGGGCGGTGCATCCGCTGCCAATCGACCCGATAGGGAGGCTGGAAAGCAACATAGACAACAGACTAAATGCGAGGGCGCTAGATCTTAGAAACCAACGGGTGGCTGCAATCTTTAAGATCAGACATTATGTGTTGGCGTCGCTTAGAAACACACTTGCAGGAAAAAGATTCATCGAGATAACCACCCCAAAGATAATCGGCAGCGCCAGCGAGGGCGGGGCCAACCTATTTTCCTTGGAGTATTTCGGTAAAAAGGCATACCTCGCCCAGTCACCACAACTATACAAAGAACAAATGACTATAGGGCTTGAACGGGTCTTTGAAATTGCCTCGTTTTATCGTGCGGAAAAATCCCATACGGGCCGCCACCTTTCAGAGTTTACAAGCATAGACATCGAGGCCGCATTCATGGACTATACTGATGTAATGGAAGTTTTAGAAGATCTGGTCGTATCCGTATTCAGAGATGTTGCAGAAAATTGCAAGGAAGAGCTTGCTGTGCTCGAGCGAGAATTAGATGTGCCAGAAAAGCCATTTGCAAAAGTTACCTATTCCCAAGTGCTGGACGAGCTTGCAAAAAATGGTACCAAGATTACATTTGGCGAAGACCTGCTTGATTCGCACCTAAAGATAGTTGGCCAAAACCATCCAGGCCTTTTCTTTTTGATTGACTGGCCTATGAGCCTCAAGCCTTTTTACATTCACGAAAAAGACGAAGACCAAAGGATATCAAGATCGTTTGACCTGCAGTACGGCCATTTGGAACTAGCATCCGGTGGTAGAAGGATGCATGATCCCGCAAAACTCAAGGCACGGCTAGCAGAACAAGGACTGGATCCTGCAAGCTTTGAAGACCACCTAAGGACATTTGATTGGGGAATGCCCCCACATTCCGGCTGGGGGATGGGCCTTGATAGACTAATGACAGTAATTATTGGAACAGACAATGTTCGTGAGGTTGTGTTGTACCCGCGCGACCCAGAAAGACTAAGCCCATAAAAAGGTGAACTGCCCATAGCTAAAGCGTGTGGGCTTCCTGCTTCCTTGACCAATTTCGATCTCTACAGGCGTGAATTCCCGCAATTCCTGCGGTACTGGCATGGTCGCTTGGCGCGACAGTCCAAAAATTCCTAATCCTTTTTGCAAAATGTTGATTGCTGCGTTGTGGTCTCTATTCAGTACAAGGCCACACACATCGCATCTATGAGTTCGAACAGCCAGGGATTTTGGCACTAAATGTCCGCATCTTGAGCAATCAATTGTTGTGTTTTTTGCCGGAACTTGTATCATCATTGTTTTATAGTCCAGCATTGTTTCAAATATTCCCCATCCAGAATCCATGATACTTCTTGCCAACTTATGATTTTGTATCATGTTCAGCTTTTGCAGCTTTTCCACAAATATAACATCATATTTTTTTGCATAGGATGTTGAGAGTTTATGCAAAAAGTCGCGTCTTTTGTTTCTAATTCTCTCATGGATTATTTGGTAGAATCTTATTGCCTTCTTTCTGTTCTGCGATCCTTTCAACCTTCTCGATATTTTTTTCTGAACTCTTCTCAATGGCTTGAGCATTTTTTGCAGATTTAGTGGATTTGGAGTCACAAATCCGTCAGAATCGTACGCAAAATTTCTGATTCCAACGTCTATTCCGACTGATTTTGAGATGCTAATCTTTGGCAGTATCACGTCAATTTCACATGTGATACATGCGTGCTATTTTCCTGATCTGGATTTTGATATGGTGACTTGCTTGATAGTATGGTTTTCCGGAATGGTTCGGTGTTTAATGATTTTGATTTTGCCTATCTTGGACAGGTGCATAAAGCCATCTCTGATTTCAAATCCAGACTGGTTGTATGTGAAGGCTTTATATTCTGAGAATCTGGCAAGTTTGAGGTTTCCTGCATTGTGGCCGTTTTTTCGTAATTGTGATAGTGATTTTTGTGCTCCATCGATCTGGGTTGATACCATCTGGAGCATCTTGGAATGGTATGAATACAACCAGGTTTCTGATTCTTTTAATTCGGTTAAAAAATAGTTCAGGTCGTTTCGGCTATGGAATCCCTCTGTTCGAATCTTTTCGACCATTTTGTTGTAGATCCACCTGCACGCACCAAGAGTGTGACGTAGTTTCTTTTCATGCTCAAGGTTTGGTTGCAACCTGAATTTGTATGCTCTCCGCAAGGCATGTTCAGATGCAGTTTTGCCTAAAGTATTTTTGCATGCTTTCATCCCAACCCTAAAGGGTGTGTGGTTTCCCACCATCTATTTATAAATTCAAAAGAAAAGAAAATATCAGTTGGCAAGCTGTGAGTTCTGCAATTCCAAGTTTGGTGACAGAAAGTGCTACTTTTGCCAAAAACACGTCTGCACGTCATGCATGACAGACGACAGAACGCGCTGCAAACGCTGCTACATCAACAAGAAGAGGCTTGGCTGGAAGGGAGTAATCAGGAAAAACAAGATAATGGTAGGGTTTGTTGCATTTGTCTGGTTTTACGCCGTGTTCCCCGGACCGCTCATTCCTGGACTCCACCAAGGGTATTATGTGGTTTTTGTGATTGCTGCCATAGTATGCATGATACCGCTTTGCCTGATGTTGTTCTTCTGGTCAAGAAACCCTCCCGCATCTGACGTATGAGCTAAAGTGAGGACGTTATTTGTGCGGTGAACTCCTTTGTCGTCATGGTGCCGCCAATGTCTCGCGTCTTGGCGCCTTTTTTGACGACTCCATATACTGCACCACCCAGTTTCTCTGCCACCTCAAAACATTTCTTGTCCTTGTGCTTTGAGCCAAGCCATTCTAGCATCATTTTTGCAGACAAGATAATCGAGGATGGATTTGCTATTCCCTTTCCTGCAATGTCAAATGCCGCACCATGGACAGGTTCGAACAATGCAAACGAATCACCGATATTTGCTGCCGGGGCCATTCCGAGGCCGCCGACTACCTCTGCTGCCTCATCAGAAAGAATGTCGCCAAATAGATTTGTAGTCACAATGACATCAAAGTCTTCCGGTTTTCTAATTAGGTTCATCGCACATGCGTCCACATACATCTGTTCGAGCTTGATCTGTGGGTAGCCTTTTGCAATGTCTGAGCAGGCCCTTGCAAACAAGCCATCAGTTTTTCGCATTACATTTGATTTGTGAACGCATGTTACCTTTTTCTTTCCGTTTCTCTGCACTGCTGTCTCAAACGCATATTTCGCTATTTTTTTAGACGCATCCTCAGAAATGATCCTAAATGCGACTGCTGCATTTGCTATCTCAAATTCCTGACCAGTGTAGAGATCCTCGGTATTCTCGCGGACTATTACCATGTCGATGTTTTCTTTTAGCGCAGGCATGTTTGGGTACGATTTTGCCGGGCGGATGTTTGCGTACAAATCAAGGATTCTTCGCAATACCACAATCACGTCTGCTGCGCTCTCACCCACTGGCGCCTTCATACAGGCATCAGAGCCCTTGATTGCAGACATGGTGTCTTCTGGAAGTGCCTTTCCGTACCTTGCTAATGCCGAGTCCCCAGCGGCTAGTTTCTTAATATCGAATTTTAGTCCCAATTTGTCATGGATTGCATCTAGTACGGATATGGCAGACTCGGAAATCTCAGGCCCAATACCATCGCCAGTGATTAATGAAATGCTGTACATCTCTGGAACCGATTAGCTTCCAATCTTTTTGTGCTTTAGCGTCTTTTTTAGCATTATTCTGTTAATGCCCTCGATTACTGCTTGAACGCTAGTTGTGACAATATCCTCACCAATTGATTTTGCAGACGACATGTTTCCATATGCGTCCTCGACTTTGATTGTTACCTCGCACAATGCGTCAGATCCTCCAGAGATGGAATCTAGCTTGTACTCCTTTACCCTAATTTTGGCGATTTCGCCTGTTATCTTTTGGATTGCGTTTAGTGCCGCATCGACTGGGCCTACCCCGTAGTCAGTTCCAATGTGATCGACGCCGTCTATGTTCAGCTTTACAAATGCATATGGCATTGTGCCAATACCAGTTGATACCGAAAATCCGCTTAGCTGAACTATTCTTTTAATTGCGTGCTCGCCGAGGATCTCGTTTGCAATTGATAGAAGCTCTACGTCGGTCACCTGCCTCCCCTGGTCACCTACTGCTTTTACTTTTTCTAGGATCTGCCTGAGCTGGCCTTCGGTGGGTTTGATGCCATACTCCTCAAGCATTGCAGCGACACCGTGGAGTCCGGCATGCTTGCCCACTTGCAACCACCTGGTACGTCCCACCAATTCTGGACTGATTGGTTCGTACGTTAATGGGTTATTGAGTATCCCATGGGTATGGATTCCAGACTCGTGTCCAAACGCGTTTTCGCCAACTATTGCCTTGTTTGGCTGCACTGCAATACCGACCAAATTCGAAATGAATTTTGACGTATCGTATAGTAGCTTCGAGTTTATTCCAGTCTCCCATTTTTCTCCAAACTGCAAGCATTGTAGTGCCATGACAAACTCCTCAAGTGACGCGTTTCCTGCACGCTCGCCGATTCCGTTTATTGTCACATGTGCGCATTGGGCACCTGCCTGGATTCCTGAAATCGCGTTTGCCACTGCCAGCCCAAAGTCATTATGACAGTGGACGCTCACCGGCAATTTTGTTACAACCACGGCATCCCTTGTTATTTCCGCCATGTATTGCGGTGTGGAATATCCTACTGTATCCGGAATGTCTATTCGGTCTGCCTTTGCCTTTGCCACTTCGGAAAAAACGTGCTTTAGAAACGTCCTATCGGTTCTTGTGGCGTCTTCTGCGGAGAACTCTACTTGGAGCCCATGGGCCTTGCCATATTCTACTGCCTCGATTGCCTTTGCAAGCGCTTGTTCTCTAGTCATTTTTAGCTTGGATTGCAAGTGAATGTCCGACGTGGCGATGAATGTGTGGATGTAGTTTAGGCCGCAGTCAATTGCCGCATCGATGTCCTTTTTGCTTGTCCTCGCAAGGCCGCATATTTCCGCCTTGAGGTTTGCCTTTGTTATTAGCCTAATTGCGTGCTTCTCGCCTTCAGAAATAACTGGAAAGCCTGCCTCGATTGCGTCGACTCCGAGCTCATCAAGTCTTTTTGCGATGGTGAGTTTTTTCTCAGGTGACAACGCAACGCCTGGCGTCTGCTCCCCGTCCCTTAGCGTGGTGTCAAATATTCGAACTTTCAATCTCCGCCCCTCTGTAATGCGGCAACCCCTGTCCTTGCAACATCCAATATCTCATATGGCTTGAGCAATTCCTGCAAGTTGTGTATCTGGTCAGGTGTTGCAGTCAATTCTAGCATGATAGAGTCCTTTCTTGCGTCGTGAATTCTTGCCCCAAACGAGTTTGCGATGTTGTTGATTTCCATGCTGTCCGTTGCCTTTGAAATTTTGACTCTAAAGAGTACCAACTCCCTGTATACAGTTTTTTTGTCATCTAGTCGTTTTACCTCTATAGTGTCAATCATTTTGTCTAGTTGCTTTACAATCTGATCGATTTGGCGTTCGTCACCTATCGTAGTTATGGTCATTTTTGAAAATTCTGGGTTTTGCGTCACGCCTACGGATATTGAATCGATGTTAAAGGTCCTAGATCGAAATAGGTGTGTTACCTTGAAGAGTATTCCAGGCTTGTTTTCTACCAATAATGAGAGGATTGCCCAAACCAAAGTTATCACTACGATGGGAGTATCATGTCCTTGAGCGAAGTTCCTGGAGCTACGAATGGGAGTACGTCTTCTTCTGGGTCTATTGGTATGTCAATTACTGTTGCGACGTCGCTTTTGAGGCCGGCCTTGATCGCGTTGCCTAGCTCCTCAAGGCTGCCAACCCTTATTCCTTGTGCACCGTATGATTCTGCGAGCTTGACATAGTCAGGACACTGTTTTTGGTCCACTCCGATCATCCTTCTGTCGTAGAATGTTCTCTGCCACTGGGCCACCATTCCAAGTGAATAGTTGTTTACTAGAAATACAATCACAGGTAGATTATCCAATACGGCTGTGGCAAGCGAGTTTTCAGTCATGTTGAAGCTCCCGTCTCCTGCAATGTCCACCACTGGCAAGTCAGGCCTTGCTGTCTTTGCCCCAATCGATGCAGGAAATCCCCAACCCATAGTTCCAAGGCCTGTTGAGCTAAAGAACGTGCCTGGATGGATTACATCGTAAAATAGAGATGCCCACATTTGGTGCTGCCCCACCTCGGTCGTCACGATTGATTCTGCTGGCAATACCTCACGTAGCTTTCTTAGAATTCTTGCAGCGCTAAGCTCACCTGGATGAAGCTTTAGGTTTGTCCTCCAGTATTCTTTTACCTCTGTTACGTGTTTGAGCCATTCATTTTGTTCTGATTTTTTGAACGCCTGTTGCATTAGAAGCTTCAAGAAAATTCTCAACGATGCCTTGACGTCACCCACAACTGCGACACTCGTGGTTTGGTTTTTGCCAATCTCTGCAGGATCTACGTCTAGATGAATTATCTTGAGGTGTTTCTCAAATTCGTCAAACCTGCCCACTGAGCGGTCTGAGAACCTAGTCCCAATAGCCAGCACACAGTCAGCCTCGGTCATGATTTTGTTTGCTTCTGCATGCCCGTGCATTCCAATTGGTCCCAACGATAATGGGTGATTTTCTGGGAATGCCCCCTTTCCTTTGAATGTGGTCACCACCGGAATCATGAGTAATTCTGCAAGCGATTGTAATTCTGCAAATGCCGAAGAAATTATCACGCCGCCGCCTGCCAAGATTACCGGCTTGCTAGACGATAGTACCAACTTGATTGCTTTTTCAATTGCAGCAATATCTGGATCTGTCCATGGATGATAACCTCTAATTTTGACTTCGTCTGGGAATGGAATGTCTGCCTCGTTTTGCTGAACATCTTTTGGAATATCTATTAGCACTGCTCCGGGGCGGCCTGTCTCGGCAATATAGAATCCCTTCTTTACTATTTCTGGAACCTCTGACGGCTTTGTTGGTTGAAATGAATATTTTACGATTGGGTTAGATATTCCGATGATATCGCTTTCTTGAAATGCGTCACGCCCGATCATTGCTGTCGGTACCTGCCCAGTTATGGCAATCATTGGGGCAGAATCTGCCTGCGCGGTAGCGAGGCCTGTTACAATGTTTGTAGCTCCTGGCCCAGAGGTGGCAAAACACACGCCGGCCTTTCTGCTCACTCGCCCAAATCCGTCTGCCATATGGGCTGCAGACTGTTCGTGCCTTACCAGAATGTGGCGAATGTTGCTTTTGTACAATTCGTCGTACATTGGAAGGTTTGCACCACCCGGTAGACCAAAGATCTCCTTGACCCCTTGTTTTTCTAATGCCTTGATTAAAGCCCTAGCGCCTGAAATTTTTTCCATAAATTAATCACCAGAAATGCGCGCTGTATTATAATTTTACAGCACCAGCTCGACTAGCAGCAATCCCAACAATGGTGCAGTCGAACCGTATGTCATATTCAATATGACAGAT
>CAZETC010000024.1:16930-17710 GCA_964515435.1 uncultured Candidatus Nitrosotenuis sp. | reverse complement strand
GTGTTGTATGACGGGTTTGAGTTTCAGAAAATTATTTCGTCGTTGATTCCACAGGAAGAGTCATCCCTTGAAAACTTGCATGTGGTATTTACAAACAAGCTGACATGCACATTTGATGTATCAGATTACAGATACCATGGGCGCGCGCTGATTGGTGCAAACCCGTCAGTTATTTCCACCACAGGAATAATCGAGGCGCCGGCAAAGCCAAGACAGTACTACCTTGACCTGATGGCAAACTATGGCCAGGGCCTAAACGTAGAGTCGATCAAAAAAAAGTACGACGGGCAGTACTTGGAATACCACGACTGGCGGCTTGGCAAAATAATTGAAGGGTATGTGATGCAGACAATATTTTACTATATTACTGGCGAGCCGTTCTGTGATCTTTTGGACTGCAGACTCAATAACGCACACTGGCAGCGGGATCTTTTGTACTCGCAGCTAGAGTTTGGCAAGTTGTGTGAAAAACATAGTAAGGTTCTCCAAGAGCATCTTGACTTAAATTGTTGAGCCAGTTTAGCCTCAAACATGATGGCAGATGGCGGCTCCTCGCTCCTAATTGAAAAAGAGTTTCCAAAATCCGAAAAAAAGAGGACCAAGTACGACGTCATAATCATAGGTGCCGGTCCGGCTGGATACACGGCCGGGATTTATTGCTCCAGAGCAAGACACGACACCTTGATACTTTCAGGAATATTGCCAGGGGGCCAGCTTGTCAACACTACAGATGTTGAGAACTATCCTGGATTTGAAAATGGGATTATGGGCCCTGATCTT
>CAZETC010000024.1:11676-16920 GCA_964515435.1 uncultured Candidatus Nitrosotenuis sp. | reverse complement strand
CCTGATCTTATGATAATCATGAGAAAGCAAACGGAGAGAATGGGCACTGCGATAATCGACGACGAGGTAGTCGATGTTGATTTCAGGCACAAACCGTTTAAGATTCTGACGGCCTCAGAGGAATACGAGTGTAAGGCAGTAATTATCGCCACAGGCGCATCCCCAAGAAAGCTCGGCCTGCAAGGAGAGGCGACGTTTGGCGGCAAGGGCGTTTCATATTGCGCCACATGCGACGGCCCGTTCTTTAGAAACCAGGAGCTGATAGTGGTTGGGGGCGGAGACTCGGCAGTAGAAGAGGCCACGTTTCTTACAAAATTTGCAAGCAAGGTGCACCTTGTACACAGAAAAGACTCGCTGAGGGCAAGCAAGGTCATGCAGGAGAGAGCATTCTCAAACCCCAAAATTCAGCTTCACTGGAACAGCGAGATATCTGACATTTCAGGTGATCAAAAGGTCCAAAGTGCATCCCTAAAAGACACAAAAACTGGCCAGACATCCACAATAAACGTTGGGGGAGTTTTTGTTGCAATCGGCCATACACCCAACACGAAAATCTTTGAAAAACAGGTAGAGCTTGATTCTCAAGGGTACATCGTACTAAAAGATCATACCAAGACAAGCGTCCAGGGCGTTTTTGCAGCAGGCGATGTCCACGACCACACATACAGACAGGCAGTCACGGCTGCAGGTTTTGGGTGCATGGCGGCAATCGACGTCGACAAGTATCTTGCCGAACGCAAGTAAATTAAAGATACGCAATTTTTGAGAGATGTTTTGCGTTCTTTAGCGTGCTGTCAAATTCTTGCTCGCTTAGAACCTTTTGCTGCGCGTAAAGGCTTTTGAACTTTCTTCCATCGTCTGCAAAAATTCCGACGATCACTCCCTCGTCTATCTTGTAGTTTTTCATTGCGGCATATACTGCTGCAGAAGACGGGCTGACAAGCATTTTTTCTTTTGCAATTATTTCCCTGACTGCGGCAAATGCCTGCTCGTTTGTTATAGTAATCCAGTCATCGACTACGTCTTCGCGTCGCAAGAACAAGTCCGGTTTTGCAGACTCTACAAAATTGCGGAGACCTTGAATTAGGTGGTTTTGCTGCGGCTGGACTGCGATTGTCTTTATTTTTGGGTTTTGCTCCTTAAGATAGGCTGAAATTCCCGTAATGGTGCCGCCGGTTCCGACTCCTGTAAAAAAGTGCGTTATCTTCCCTTCAGTTTGTTTCCAGATTTCAGGTCCTGTCCCCTTGTAATGACCCATAAAGTTTGCCTCGTTCGAATACTGGTTTGGTGAGAAATACTTGTCAGGCCTTGACGATGCGATTGACGTGGCAAGCGCTATGCTTTGATCAGTCCCAGCCCCTACCTTTGGGCACAAGTCGTCGCTTGTCTCGTACAGCTTTGCCCCAAGGGACGAGATTATCTTCTTTGTCTCCTCGCTTGCCTTTTCAGGTATGACTATCTCTACTTGGTATCCAAGTATGTTAGCTATCCCAGTAAGTGCTATTCCGGTGTTTCCAGACGTCGGCTCGATTATTATTGTGTGACCACGCGTTATCCTCCCTTTTTCTTCGGCATCCTTTATCATCCAGTAGGCTGCCCGATCCTTTACAGAGCCAAATGGGTTGTGGCCCTCTAGTTTTGCAAAATAGGTCTTTTTGTCATTTGATAACGAATCAAGCTCCACTGCCGGCGTGTTGCCAATTCTCTTTAGGGCTTCGGTATCTGTCAGGGCTTTGGTTGCCAGCTACTTCACCTTTTTTATGGAAAACTCTAGCTCACTTTCCCTTTTTTGCAGGGACAAAAGCTCATGTCCGTTTCGCCTGACCCAACGTGAGATGTCATCTTCTGCATTTGGATCGTCTGCAAGAACAGTGAGTGTCTCGCCTACCTGCATTCTTTCTATTTCGATTTTCGTTCTAAAGACAGGCTCTGGGCAAAACAGTCCACGTGCATCTAGTTTTTTAGCAGTTGCGCTCATCGATATTTCTCAGGAGCGTATTTGCATATTAAAATCTACGTGGGATTAGTGCTAGCTAAACCGATGACTTTTTGCTTATTGTGATGGCATCGCTGCACAAACACCCCATAATCTTATTAATCCGATCGACGCTGTTATTGTGAATATGGGAATAATAAGAATTGGTGGTAGAGGAACATCAAGAAGAGTAGCTGAAAAAGAAGAAGACAACTGGACCGGCTCGCCATTCAAAAAATACAGTGAGCAACAAAAACAAGCTGCCAAAGACCGCTACATCACAATGGGTCGAGGCACCGCAAAGATCAAGTTCGGCGACGTAGCAAGCACAGAGACGAAATCCACAAAGGGAATGTGGGTCGGAACAGGCCGCGGAACTGGCAGAAGAAAGCTATAGGCTAGACTACCAAAATAATCAAAAATAAGGAAAAAGATGGACTATCTAAAGGTCCTAACTCTATTTACCACTTTTTTGTGATCAAGCGAAGAAGTTGTTGTGATGAAGAACAGGTGGTGTTTCCCAGCAGGCATCGTGATTCTTTTGACGCTGCCATACTCTGCTAGCGCATACTTGCATTTACCGAGTTTTCTCTCTAGCTTTTTTCGTGCTTTCCATGCTCGTGCAGCGACCTGCAATGACATTCTGCTTTCTTGTTTTGAGAGAAGCATTTTGACACGGCGTGAGCGTTCGCTAAACAGAACCTTTCCATTCATGTCACAGATAGTTACAACTCGTACTGATGGACTAAGCTTGATTAGTTTTTCAGCGGCTTGTTGAGCTTCCATGAGTTATGAATCTACCCATAACTGATAAAGATTACTGCTTGATTTCTTATATCGCCATTCTCAGCATGGTCGCAATGTTTCTGTCCCGTAGTCTAGAAGAATCATAGCCAAGTAAATTTATTTTTGTAGATATCCTCTTCATCAGATACACTGCAATTTTGTAAAATATCGACCAGAGGTAGCTGTTCTGGTTCAAGTCGTACATTTTGAGTAAGAGCGACAGCATCCATTGAGAGTTTGGATAATGCTCCCGTATGTATTCTGCAAGATAGTCCTTGGAGTTGTTAATCTTGTATTTTATGTGCTCAAGTGTTTCCAGCTCTTTTGCATATCCGGTCTGCTCGATTGTTATCCTGCCTTGCCTCATTGCATAAAGCACGTCATCAAGGGAATTCTCCGACTCTATCACGTTAACACACCGTCCCAGAGTCGACAGTACGTGTGAGTCGCTTCCAGCAACGCCCACCTTGTTGTGATCAATTGAGAACTTGGCAGCGCGAGCGTTTGAGACCATGTCGACGTTGTTGCTGTTAAAGACCTCGATGAGGTCGCAAGACACTGAGCGCTCCCGCAGCGCGTCAAGAAGGCTGAACGGGTGCGGAGCACACGATACCGCATCCTGCCTTTTTATCGCGTCAAGAACTACATCCAGGTCCAGTCCTGCCCGAATCTCTTTTGTCAGTCCGTAGGCAATTACATGCGCGCCAGTGCTGGTTGTTATTTCTTCTGCTGGAAAAATTTGAATTTGCCTGTATTTTGCATGATCGTTTTTGTATTGCAGCATTTGCTCGTATCCGTTTAGCGTGTTGTGATTTGTCACATACAGAGCCCCAAGTCCGAGGACTCGAGCGCGCTCTAGCTGCTCTGGTATGGATATGTCACAGTCATATGGCGGCTCATCACTTCCGACATGAAAATTTGAAAAAGAGTTGTGACAGTGCAGTTCCGTCTTGATGCGGTCCAAATCAATTGCAGTCTTTTTGGCAATGATAATAATCTTTGTTGTATTACCTGAATAGATCGGTTTTCTTTGCACGAAGCAAGTGTGCGATTCCGTCATCGGAGGACTCGAATTCAAAATCCCTAACTACTGCAAACGGACAGCCAGTTGTCTTTTTCATTACCAGCTCTGCTGCCCCGCAAATCTCGTCGACTTGGGCAATCGCAGTTATTCTCAGCGTCCTCCCAAATGCGTCTTTTTTTCCCCCGTAGCTGTCTAGTGCATGCATCCCGGAGACCCCGATTGCAATGTTTGTCTGGCCTTCCCTGAAGGGCCTGCCAAACGTATCTGAGATCAGGACGGCAACTTTTTTGTTCGTCTTTTCCAGCATTTTTTGTGCAAAATCAGATGCCGATTTGTCTGGATTCTTTGGCAGCAAGGATGCAAACCCCAGCGGTAGGTTGCTCTCGTCCACCCCAGAATTTGCGCAGATAAACCCTTGATTTGTCTCAGTGATGATTATGCCGTTTCCCATTCTCACTATCCTTCTGGCCTCTGAGAGTATTACTTGCACTAGCTTTGGATCCCTTTGGTATTCTGATCCTATGCCAACTGCTAGGAGCGACGGGATTATGTTTGCAAGCTCAACTATCCTGCCCTCCTGCTTTGAGACGATTTTTTGCGCGATAACTACAATGTCACCATCCCTGAGATCTTGGAAGCTCGACAGAAAATTATCTGCAAGGTCATCGCCTCGCTGAATCTCCTTTTTTATTGCAACCGGAATAATTTGAAACGGCATCACTTGGATGTGGTGCGGAATTCTAATTTAACTTACGGGTCTTCAATGATCAGATTTCGAACAGCTGAGAAAAACCACATTAAAGATGCTTAGGCGACGGTTTCCAGCTGCAAATTGAGATTATAGTGTTTGTTTATTTCGTCAATTAGGTTTGTGAGGTCTTTTTCCTCGATTGTGACGTCTGCTTTTTCTTTTACTATGTCTTGTGCCCTGAACGCTACCCCAAGCCCGCAGATGTCAAAGAGCGTCATATCGTTTGCCCCATCCACAGTAACTACAATGTCTTTTTGTTTTTCTTTCCATTCTGCTATTTTGGTTTTTGCGGCATTTGCCTTGTCTGACGTTACGTTGATCTTCACGCCGTCAAGCGTTCCGTTTTTGAATACGAGTTCGTTTGCAAGTACGTAATCAAGGTTGAGTTCTTTCTTGAGGCGGTCAGTCATTATTGTAAATCCACCAGAAACTGCCAGAATCTTCCATCCGGCAGCCTTGAGAACGCGGCACGTTTCCTTTGCACCAGTCATGATTGGCAGGTCATCTGCTACTTGTTTGCACGTCTCGTAATCAAGGCCTTGAAGCGCATTGATTCTGGTTCGTAGCCCATCCTCCCAGTTTATGAGGCCCTGGATTCCCTTTCGAGTTATTTCCCAGATTTCCTTTTCCTTGTTGATCTTTTCTGCAAGAATTGGCAAATACTCTGCATCAAAGAGCACTCCTTCTACATCAAAAATAGCAAGCAAT
>CAZETC010000024.1:1160-11666 GCA_964515435.1 uncultured Candidatus Nitrosotenuis sp. | reverse complement strand
GTACGAAGTCGAAGTAAAAGCCGCGGAAAAATCGCAAAAGATCCCTGACAACGTAAAAGAGGAGCTAAAAGCTTCCGGCATGATGGACGACAAGGGAAAGATCAAGATCAACGGCGTCAGCCCAAAGATGCTAAAACGTATGAAAGAAGAATACGTAGAATGCCCGGTTCTAAAACAAGACATCCACTTTATCCAGTGTTTCGTGTGTCCTAATTTTCAGAGCAGGGTCACAGGCAAGGTCCTCTGCAAGGGCGCCCCGCTAAATAAATAAAAAAAGAAATCTATGGTCTGGTTCCCCAGCCAAGTTGGACAAGTCTTTCTGCAGTCGTTGGTTTCACACATGCTGGTGAGCCGTTCGAGTTTTTGATGACAAGCTCCATTCCCGAAGCGCATACAACTTTATCTGATGCAACGCCGGATTTGACTTGTTGTAGTGGCGGCAATCCGGAATATTCCTCATGCTCTTCATCTTCTTGTTCTGCTTCTACCAAGCCTTCTGCCTGTTCCAGCTTTTCAAGGATTGCATCTATGTGAGTGCTGATTTCTGACGCGTCTGCGCCTGCCTTTATCATATTTCTGAGCTCTTCTCTTAGCATGACTTCGATTTCTTCCATCAGGGCTTCATCATGTGCTGCAATTGGCGCCTCTAGGAACTCGTAGTTGTCAAGATATGCCTTTGTCGCAAGACTCAGGGCAGCGTCGGTGTTTCCGCTGGAATATTCCTCGTTGGTTTCGGCCAGCATGGACTCGATGGTTTCAAAGTAAGTGTCAAGCCCGCCCTCCTCACCTTCTTGGCCGGTTAGCTCATCGATTTCACGAGTTATACCGCTAACAAACGTCGCTACGCTTTGAGGGTCTGCATTTGTATCATATGCATTCCATATCTCGGCATAAAGCTCATCGACTTCTTCTACTTCGTGTTCTGGAAGATCTGCTTTTATCTCGTCAAAAATTTGTTGTGATCTCCATACAAAAGATGAGCCGTCCTGGAATTCTGCCATCTCTTTTATCTGGCCTTCTTCTACTGCCTCTGCATATTCCGCAGCAGAGGTTTCAAGGAGGGTTTTGATCAAAGAGAGCTTAAAGTTTGGATCATTGCTTAGCTCTTCGCCTACTACAAACAGCCTTGCTTCTTCGATGACGGCTCGCGCCTCATCGATTGCTGCTTGCGCGTCTTGGCGTGTGATGTCTTCTACAGTTCTTGCGCGAAGATTCGTAAGTGTGTCTTGCATCTTTGCGTCAAGCTCCGCGTCATGTTCCTGCAGCTCTGCCTTCATGGAATCATACAGTTCTGCAATAGGATGCGTTGCATGTATTATTGCAAGCTCTGCGTTGTTGTCGTCCAAGTTCAGCTCAAGTGCATGAAAATGCCCAAGCGTTTCCTCCAAGGCCGATGCAAAATCATGCTGCTCGCTGTTTTCTGCAAGAGCCAGAGGAGTCACTGCAAAAAGTAGTGCTGCAATTACTGCAGTTACTTTTGTCTTCATGTGGGTGGCGACAATTTCTCATCATTTAAAGGAACTCCATCATTCCACACCAATAGAACAGGATTTTGGGGCGTCTAAGAAAAGCTCATTAAGTGAAATTTGACTGTCAATTCAGTTGAGCAAAGAAGGCGTAGGCATAACAGTTTCAAAAAAAGACGATTTTAGCGAATGGTACACCCAGGTAGTGCTAAAAGCAGAGCTTGCAGACTATGCCCCAGTCAAGGGATTAATCGTTCTAAGACCGGACGGCTATGCGATATGGGAATCCATCAGGGAGTCACTTGATGCCAAGCTCAAAAAAACCGGCCATAAAAACGGATTTCTGCCAGTATTGATTCCAGAATCGCTCTTGGGTAAGGAAAAAGACCATTTTGCGGGATTCAACCCAGAGGTGTTTTGGGTGACGCATTCTGGAGAGACCGAGGTTGGTGACAGGCTTGCACTAAGGCCGACGTCTGAAACTTTGGCATACTCGCTTTACTCAAAATGGATTCATAGCTGGCGAGACCTGCCGTTAAAGATCAACTTTTGGAACACCGCGCTCCGTGCAGAAATCAAGGCGACAAAACCATTTCTTAGGACGTCAGAGTTTTTGTGGCAGGAAGGGCACACCGTACATGCTACAAAAGAAGAGGCCGAAGAAGAAGTGCTCGAGATTTTAGAGATTTACAAAAAAATAGTGGAAGAAGAGCTTGCCATCCCCGTGTTAACAGGCAAGAAAAGTGACAAGGAAAAATTCGTAGGCGCAGTATACACCACTACCATGGAGTCCATCATGCCTGACGGTAAGGCACTCCAGATGGGAACGTCGCATTTTCTTGGCCAGAATTTTTCAAAGCCATTTGATGTCAAGTACCTAGACAAAAACAACGCAGAGAAGTACGCGTGGCAGACGTCGTGGGG
Source organism: uncultured Candidatus Nitrosotenuis sp. (assembly GCA_964515435.1). GTDB lineage: Archaea > Thermoproteota > Nitrososphaeria > Nitrososphaerales > Nitrosopumilaceae > Nitrosotenuis. Next base: position 9,276 of record CAZETC010000024.1, on the reverse strand, counting down.
CGTTTCCTGGCGACTGATTGGCGCAATCATAATGGTGCATGGGGACGACAAGGGACTTGTACTTCCGCCAAAAATAGCACCCATCCAGGTGGTAATCGTCCCAATTTATTATTCTGACAAGGATTCAGAACGCGTACTGCAAAAGGCAAGCGAGGTTGAGAAGATTCTTCAAAACAAAGGAATCCGGGTGCACACGGATAGACGAGATGAGCTGACGCCAGGCTTCAAGTATAACGAGTGGGAGCTGAGGGGCGTACCATTAAGAATAGAGATAGGGCCAAAGGATCTGGACAAGCAAAAGGTTACGGTCGCAAGGCGCCACATAAAGCTAAAGTCAGACCTTGCACTTGACAAAATAGAATCCGAGATAGTGGGAATTTTGCGGCAGGTCCAAGACGAAATGTTTGCAGCCGCAAAAAAGACACTGGAAGAGAGAACAACAAAGGCCAAGAAATACTCTGATCTCAAATCTGCACTTGAGAAAGGCTGTTTTATTGACGCGCCATGGTGTGGAAAGAAAAGCTGCGAAGAAAAAATAAAAGAAGAGACCATGGCAGACATACGCGTCATCCCCTTTGGCAGCGAAAACTCGGATGGAGCATGCATCTACTGCGGGGAGAAAAGCGCTGCAAATGTCATTTTTGGCCGCGCCTACTGAATTCTTGATATAGTGTTTTGTACCATTTCTGGTGTTGAGTGAAATACTCCGGATTGAGAATTTAAAGAAATACTTTAGCAAGAAAAACTGGCTCGGCAGAGAATCATCGCTTGTCAGGGCAGTAGACGACATATCGTTTACAGTGGAGGACGGCGAGAGCTTCGTCCTTGCAGGCGAGTCAGGCTCGGGCAAGTCCACAATCGCAAGGCTAATCCTAAGGTCAATCGAGCCCGACTCAGGGAGAATAATTTTTGAAGGTGCTGAGATCACGGCAAAAAATGACGACCTGAAGAGAATCAGGATGGGATGCCAGATGGTGTACCAGGACCCATACGACTCTATCAACCCGCAGATGAAAGTCAAGGATATCATTGCAGAACCACTTGAAATTCACAAAGTTGGAAACGTAAAACAGCGAGTGCTGGAAGTGTTGCACGAAGTAAGGCTAGAGCCAGCAGAAGAAATAATGGAGAAATATCCCCACGCACTTTCTGGCGGACAACGGCAGCGAATTGTTTTGGCAAGGGCACTAGTCCTAAAGCCAAGGCTCATCATAGCTGACGAGCCTGTGTCGATGCTGGATGTCTCGATTCGCGCGGAGATTTTGGAGCTGATGGAGAATCTACGAAAAAAGCACAGCATATCGTTTGTATACATCACTCATGATTTGGCAACTGCGAGATATTTTGGCAGCAGAATTGGAATTTTATATTTGGGCAAGCTAGTTGAGGTCGGACCTGTAAACGAGGTGCTGCTTTCCCCAAGGCACCCATACACCCAAGCCCTGCTCGACGCGGTGTCAGAGCCAGATCCAAAAAACCTGAACGCCGAGAGAAAAATCAGGATAAACGAGCCTTTGAAAATCGACGTCTATTCTGGGTGCAGGTTCAGGGCAAGATGCCCTTACGCATTTGACAAATGCGAGACAGAGCCAAAACTGGAAAAAATTGAAAACAGACAGGTTGCTTGCTTTGCCAAGCTTGACTAGCTTGTAATTGATGGCATTCTCTTGTCCTTGTACGTGACTACGTGCGAGACGCCGTTTTTCGGATATACCCCGTAGATGAGTTTTGCCTTTTGCACGACAGAGTCCTTTAGCGATACCATTATGAACTGGCTCCCCTCAGAGCGTTGCTCGACTATTTTTGCGAGTTTTTCAGAGTTTGGCGCGTCAAGGTGCGCATCGATTTCGTCAAACAAGTAGAACGCAGACGGTTTTAGCTTTTGCAGCGCCAGCACAAATACAATTGCCGCAAGCGTTTTTTCTCCACCAGAAATCGAAGTCGATTCCCTTTTTGGCTTGTTTGGGAACTGGATGAGATATGAGATTCCGGAATTGAAAATGTCGTCTTCGTTTTGCAGCTCAAGCCAGGCCTCGCCGCCGGTCATGGTGTGGAATGCGTCGCGTATTTCCTTGTCCACTCTGTCAAATGCCTCAAGGAATGTCTGGCGCTTGTCCTTGTCTATTTCCTCTATGAACTTGACAATTGCGTTTCGTTCTTCCTCAAGCTCGTTCTTCCTGTCAGACATGGAACGGTACCCAACAGAGATCTCGACGTATGTCTCAGGTGCAGTGGCGTTCAGCTTCGATACAAGCGAGCTCATCTCAGATTCCAGTGCAGATAGCAGCGCGTCTACTTCAAAGGTTTCTGCGATTTCCTGGTATCCGTATTTTTCAAGAACCTTGAGGATTTTTGCCTCGTTTTCTGCAATGTCATGTATGTCGCGAGCCAGGGAATCTGACTGTCGCTCAAACGAGTTTATCTCTTTTGTGTAAGATCGTTCTTTTTCATTTAGTTGTGAGAGTGTTTCGTCAAATTCCTGAAGCTTTGAAATCGACGTGCCAGATGTTGATATTAGCGCCTGTTCTTTTTCCCTGAGGGCGACCAAAGCCTGGTTTGCCTGCTCTTTTTCTTTGGCCAGGGCATTTAGCCTTGATTCTAGCTCTTGTTGTTCATGGTTTAGTGCTGATTGCTCCTCGTGCAGGTTTCGCATCTTTTGCTTTTCAGCTGATTCCTGTGCGGAAAGCGTGCCTAGCGCCGACTCTTTTTCCCGCTGTTCGTTTACTATTGTCGACTGGCTTGACATCAGTTCTGTGCGTTTTTGGTTCAGCCTTGCAAGTTCTGATGCAATCCTATTGTTCTCGCCGTCTGCATAGTTATCGTGCATTAACGAGATCCTTTCCTCAAGGGATGAAACGTTTGATTCTTCTTTTGAGAATTCGGCTGTGATCTTTTCCAAGTGCCTTCCATGGTGCGCCATCCTTGATTCTAGCTGCGAGCGGGTTTTCTCGATTGCGGATATTTTTATTTTGAGATCCGAATAGCTGAGATCTGCGTTTGTGAGGCCTGCCTCCGATATCGCAAGACGGTTTTTGTAGCTCGTAATTATGTCGCCTGCTCTTTTGAGTGCAAATCGCTTCTTTTGGATGTATTTTTTGAGAAGTGAAATCGACTGGTTCAAGCCCTCAACTGAGGTGCTCATCGAGATGATTTTTGTCAGCTTTGAAATCTTGGAGTTTATGTCGATTATCACGGCGCTGCCCCTTGCCTCAAAGTACTCTCCTTCTATTGTGACAGTCTTGTAGCCGTCCCTTGATAGTTTCATGGCAGACTCGCGAGTTTTGACAAGAATCACGTTACCAAACAAAAACGTCTTGAGTGGCACGTATCTCTCATCGCATCGCACAAAGTCAGAAAGCGTTCCGACTATTCCAGAGTCTGACGGCAGTGAAAGCCTGAATTTTGGAATCGCCTCAAGTGGAATGATTTTCATCTTCGGGAGTTTCTTTTCTCTTGCCACTTGGGCCAAGCTCAAAAGCGATGCAAAATCTTTTACCACAAATGACTTTATCCAGTCAGACGCCGCAGCCAGCACTGCGCGCTCGTATTCCTTGTCCCATGAAATAAGCTCGTACGCAAGGCCTTCTATCCCAAGCTTGGGACCGTGTTCTTTGAGGCTGGCAATCGTATAGTCCTCGTGCATTATTTCCTTTACCACCCGAATTTTTGTGCCGTATTGCGCAGCTGCCTTTGCTGCCTTTTCTAAAATTATCGCGAGATCCTCAATATCACCGTCGGTTCTTTCGCGCTTAGAGTCTTGGTCAGAGATTCTTGTTTTTAGTTCCGTAATTGTGTCCTTGTGGTTTGTCTTGATTGATTCAAGCCTAGTTTTCAGCTGATCAAGTTTTACGGATTCTTCTGTGAGCTCAGCGTGCCTTGCTTTGTTTGATTCCATTTTTGATTTCGTGTCGTTGATTTCCGACTCGAGCTTTCCGAGCAAAACTTTGGCGTGGTTTAGTTTTGCAGTAAGGCCCTGAATCTTGTTGTCGACTTCTCTTCTTTGCGCTATTACTTGCGATTGCTGCCTGCCCACCTGCGATAGTTCAGATTCTAGGGATTTGATTTGCTGATAGATTTGGTTTTTGCCCTCTTTGATTTTCGTGATGGACTCTCTTTGCTCTGCGATTTGCGTCTCGATTGCCTCTCTTGTCTGGTGCAGCTGCTCAATGTCTGATACGATCTGCGGGAGTCTTGACTGGATCTGTTCAAGTCGCCGAGCCTTTACTATCGTCTCAGTATTTGCAGACTCGTACACCTGCATTGCCGAGCTGAGTTCAGAGTCTACAGTGGCCTTTGCCTGGTTGTAGGCGTTTGCCTCCTGCATGAACGTGTGTTTTTGGGCCTCAAATACAGAGAGCTCCTTTTTTATCGCGGCGCGTTCCTCATCCAGTCGTTTTGTCTCAGATATCAGCGAATGAATGCTGCGCTCCTTTGAGACTTTTTCTGCCTGGATTGCCTTCATTTTGTTTGAGGCAGAGATTGCGTGCATCCTGCCGAGCTCGAAATTAATGAATTCGTGCCTGAGCTTTAGGTTTCGTTCTGCCTCCAGCTCGTCTATTCTCTTTTTGATTTCATCCATTCTTGCCAAGGCTACCTCGAGGCGCTGGTCTGCATCTGCTAGCTGCTTTATCGATTCTGCCTTTTTCTCATCAAAATATGCAAGTCCTATGAGGTCCTCGATTACGGTCCTTTTTTCCTCTGCCGTGAATTCCGAGATTCTTGTGACTGTTCCCTGCTGGACTGCGTTTAGCTGCGTCAGGCTTGCGTTTGCTATCTCCAGAAGATCAAGGATCTGGCTTCGGTTGGTCTGTTTTTGGTTTAGATAGTAGACGTTTTCGCCGTGCTCGTCCATTTCCCGCGTTATGACTACGCTGTTCGAGTCCACCGGGATCTTTCTATCAGAATTGTCAAAGTGCAGGCTTACGCGGGCCATCTTTGTGCCGCGCTTGCCGCCCTCAATGTCGTGTATGAGGGAGCGGAGCTTGTCAACTCTCATTATTTTGGGCCTGTTCTCTCCGAGTGCAAATATTATCGCATCAAGTATGTTGCTTTTGCCTGATCCGTTTGGGCCTGAAATCGACACGAGCCCTTGCTCAAAGCTCACTGTGGTATTTGTAAAGCCAAATGATTTGAAGCCAAAAATATCTACTTTTTTAATATGAACCAAAGTACAGATACCCATCGAGATCTGGCTTGTTAATCGAATATTGACAAGTTTAATTGACTTCACTAACAATTCTTGCAATACTACAAAAAATTTCGTAAAGTAAATCTGCTTAAATAAAATAGCAACACAATAACCAAGTTGACAAAACTAGGCGTGATTCAGACAAGGAGATACGACTCGAACGAATCCGGGATTAGCAATATTTCTAAAGTTCTGTTAGGGCTGGCAAAAAAAGAGACAGACATCGTGTGCCTCCCGGAGCAGTGGCTTGCAAATAATGTCATAGATGACTTTGAGGCTGAGTTTTCTGTCTTTAGGAGGATTTCAAAAGATCATTCCATGGCAATCATACCAGGCGCGTTTTATGAAAAAGCAGAGCGCGGCTATTCCATAACTGCACCAATAATCGACTCCGGCGAGATAATAGGCAAGCAGCAAAAGATTCACCCCTTTGACTATGAAAAACTCAAGATAAGGTCAGGCACAAAGGCCACGGTCTTTAGTGCAAGAAAGGCCAAATTTGGAGTCATCATATGCTATGACATGGTTTTCCCAGGGGTTGCAGAAACACTTGCAAAAAAAGGGGCAGACGTGTTGTTCTCCCCAAGCAGGATAGTCAGGCGGGGAATCATACCATGGCACACCTATATCCAGGCAAGGTCACTTGAGAACAGGATTCCGATCCTGGCTGCAAACGTGCACAATGCCAAGTTCGGCGGGAAAAGCATCATAGTCGACCTTACAGAAGACGACGGCGTGATGATTCCAAGGTCTAGAAAATCACCAAACGGGCAGTCATCCATGGCAATGTCGTTTTGCCTTTCAAAGTACAGAAAGAACAGGCTTCAGAGATACAAGGACGGGCAAAGATTTTCATGATTACAAACAGACGATTTTATAGTCGACATATTTTCAGAATTTCATGATAGAGCCAGGCGACCCGGTAAAAGATTTTGCAATTACTGACAAGACAGACATTAATCAAATCTTCAATCAGATGGCAAAATCCGGCGGATTTGAGTCAAGGAACATGGCAGACGGCGTCGAAATACTCTCAAGCATGATTGCAGACAGGGAGTGCCTCAGGTTCATATCTTTTGTCGGGGCACTAGTCTCGACCGGAACCCGCGGCATCATCAAGGACATGATACAGAAAAAATGGTTCGATGTTGCAATAACAACGTGTGGCGCGCTAGACCACGACATTGCAAGGCATTTTTCAAATTACAAGGAAGGCTCCTTTACCATGGACGACTCACAGCTGGCAGATCAAAACATCCACAGGCTCGGCAACGTGCTCGTACCTATGGAAAGCTACGGACCATTAATTGAGGAGAAAATGCAGGAAATCCTAGAAGAAGCATACAAACAAGGAAAAAAGGAGATGTCCACTGCTGACATTACAAGAGAAATAGGAAAGAAGCTCGGCCAGGACTCGTTTTTGCATTGGGCATACAAAAACGGCATTCCTGTCATAGTGCCAGGGATAATGGATGGCGCAGTAGGCAGCCAGATCTGGCTTTTCTCGCAAAAACACAACGACTTTAAGCTAAACATGAACGCGGACGCGGACACCCTGTCAGGACTAGTCTTCAAGGCAAAAAAATCCGGGGCTTTGATGCTCGGCGGTGGAATCTCAAAACACCACACGTTGTGGTGGAACCAGTACAGGGAAGGCCTAGACTATGCAGTGTATGTCACAACAGCCCAGGAATTTGACGGAAGCTTGAGTGGCGCGCTTGTGCGCGAGGCAATCTCGTGGGGTAAGGTAACCAAAGAGGCAATGCAGACTACGATTCATGCAGAGATAACAACTGCGTTGCCGTTCATCTACTGCGCGCTCGTCTCGAAAATCAAGTGAGCCTGCCAAAAGTATATCTTGTTTTGAGCTGATTATCATTTCATGTCCTCGCGTCTTTGGGTAAAAGAGATCATGCCAATAGATATCGAGGGAGGATACCTGATAGATGGGTTTCCCTCATTCGGGTTCACAAGCGCGATTGCAAGTGAATCATTGATGCATACATCCGAGTACGAGCTTGTCGGATTTATCGACTCGATTGATTTTCCCATGGTCTCCATTCTCAAAGAGGGAGTGCCAAACTATGCAACGAGAATTTATGTGAACAGGGACATAAAGGTGTGCATCTTTACATCCTACCTTACAATCAACGAGCCATACCACCGCACAATCGCAAGGATGATGCTAAGATGGGCAAAAAAACACAAGTGCAAGATTATTCTGAGCAGCTCGCCAATGAAGCTCCCAATGGGAGACAAGAGTGCAATAATTGCCGCAGGAAGCACGGGCGAGGCCCGCAGCAAGATAAAGCATGCAGGAATTAGCGTTCTTCAAGATGGCACAATTCCTGGAATTCCAGGTGCGCTGCTAAACGAGGGCAGACTTTACAATCAAGATGTGATAGTAGTCTTGATAAATGTCGACGAGTCAGGCCCCGACTTTGAATCCAGTGCGCAGCTGTGCATGGCAATATCGAAGCTCTTGCCAGGTGTCTCCTGTGATCTTGGCATAATGCAAAAACAAGCAGAGATTGCGGAAAAACAAATCAAGCAGGCAGAAAAGGAGACCCGCGCACTAAGAGACTCGATGTACGGCTAGACAGATGCAAGACTTTGTTGGGTTTTTTGCAGCCGTAATACTTGTCTCCGCGTCAGGCGTCATGGCCCCAGGGCCGCTTTTTGTCTCAACCATATACAGCGCAATCAAGCACGGAAGGCTTACTGGACTCAAAATAGCTGCAGGCCACACGCTAGTAGAGCTTCCCCTAGTAGTAGCTATAGGCCTTGGCGTGATATCGCTAGAAGCCCTGCCAGAATACAGAATTGCCATATCAGCTCTTGGGGCACTGGGCATTTTTGCATTTGCCGGCCTTCAGATCCGCTCAGTGCTAAAATCAAGCACTGCAGTCAAGGAGTCAAGGTACGGCG
>CAZETC010000024.1:0-1150 GCA_964515435.1 uncultured Candidatus Nitrosotenuis sp. | reverse complement strand
GTACGGCGCCTTTCTGACTGGGGTTTTTCTGACAGGCCTCAACCCGTTTTTCCTTGTCTGGTGGCTCACCATCGGAATAAAGCTGATATCTGACGCGCTGATTCTCTGGCCGCTCTGGGGGATTCTTGTAATGTTTGGGATGCACATTTGGATGGATTATGCATGGCTGTTTTTTGTGTCGGCAGTGTCTGCAAGGGGCACCAAGTTTCTCTCAAACAAGAGATACAAGGCTTGCATGATCATGATAAACGCGGCCTTGATCTATTTTGGAATCTCGTTTATTGTCGGGGTTTTCTAGCCACAGTCAGGTGTCTCAAAGCCCGCCTTACATTCTGCGTTGAGCTGGTCGATTTTTTGCGCAATTGAAATGCAGATGTTAGGATCATACGTCCTTTCATACTCTATTATCTCATCAATTACCGTGAACTGTCTTGAAGTACAGGAGTTAAAGTTCTGGAAAAGAATCAAAGTCGTAATTATGATTATTCCCACAATAACGGAGACTTTGAAATAATTATGCTTTTGTAATAGCAATTTCTATGGTGGATACATTTCGTGTTTTTCCGTCCTGCGATAATAGCGAATCAGAGGCTATTCGAACTCCCTTTATCTGGTAGCCGACGGTATTCATTCTTTTTACTATCATCTGTGATACGTCGACTGCCTGCGTGATTCGTTGGCCCCTTGCCTTTATTGTGACTACTGGTTGAGTGGAAAGCTGAGTTAATGTTGCAGTAACATAGGTCATTATCGGTTTTGTCCCGACAAAAATTACATCTCGTATCTTTCTTGAACTTTCTTCGTCTGTGGATGTTTCTTGTTGTGCATCTATGGTTTGAGATTCTGCTGGTGTTTCTTCTGTGTTGGTTTCTTGCGGTGTAACCACTTCCGGTATTGCTTTTAGTTTTTGTGACTCGGCAAATATTTCCTCGGCATCTGTCGGCTTGTCTTGCTTACTCATCATATTGACCTAGTTGTGTTTTTACCCTTCTGCGTTTATTTTAATGTTTTATGTTTTGATTGTCAAGGTAGTCCTGTATTGTTCTTTCAATTTCGTCGGGGTTTTGACATTTTTTGATGCTTTCCACTATATCCTTTTCCTCAATTTCATAGCAGTCTCATGTAACTGAATGTTTCTCAAATAATTTTG
>CAZETC010000023.1:15584-18051 GCA_964515435.1 uncultured Candidatus Nitrosotenuis sp. | reverse complement strand
GTAATGGCAATGGCAATGGAAACGGTAATGGCAATGGCAATGGAAACGGTAATGGCAATGGCAATGGAAACGGTAATGGAAACGGTAATGGCAATGAGAATGAAAGCGTCGAATTTACAAAGCCCGATGACGATAATGAAAAAAAACTTGACAGCAAAGTTTCTCAATTAATAACAAGTCCAGAACCAGATCGTCTTGCAAAAAAGATAGGCCTGGATTATCATGAAGGGAAGATTCGAGTTATTGCAGATCTGGATGATCTAGACGACACTGTCTTAGACGAAATAAAGGAGATCGCTAAAATCGAAAACATACGAGATGGCCGAATGCAGATCAACATTCAACTGCGGGACTTGGAAGAACTTGCTGCCATACCAGAAATAAAAAACATCAAGCCTCCAACGATTGGCATACAAAACAGAGACATACTTGTGAATGGAAGAATTATCGAGGACTCTGTTTTTGACAAAAACATGACCAGTGGCAAGTTTGCTTCCATAGCAGTAATCGATTTGGGTTTTGACAAAAACAATAAAGAAATCCGCAATAATGTTGTTCAAAGCGTATCGTTTAGATCCACGTTTGGCAATTTGGATCCGCTTCAGGGAATCCTTGATGAACACGTTCACGGTACGGCAATGGCAGAAATAATAACGAGTCTGGCTCCTCAAGCAAAACTAACTCTTATTGCCGCAGGAAACGAGATGGAGTTTGTAGAAGCTGTGGACTATGCCATTTCAGAAAATATTGACATCATAATGCTCTCATATACATGGGTTAACTATGATACCGATGGAACAAGCCCAATGACGAAAAAAGTTGAAGATGCAATCGGTGCTGGAATCGTTGTTATTTCACCCTCTGGAAATTATGCCGAAAATCACTGGACTGGGCTATTTTCTGATTCGGACGGCGATAAATTGCACGAATTTACCAAGTCTGATCAAGACATGACTATCAACATAGACGCAAAAAGAATTGCTCAACAACAACCCCTCCTCGTCTATCTCAAGTGGTCGGATTCCTCTGGCACCGTTTCAGATTTTGATCTGACGCTGACAGATCCTACGGGCAGACTTGTTGCTTATTCGTCAAACTCACAAGATCAAATTTATGATGAATTAGTCGAATACCTGCACTATGTACCACAAATACCTGGAGATTATTCTGTAAGAATTTCAAACTTTGGTTCTACTACAAACGTTTCACTTGAAATTTTTAGTGCCTATGACAAACTAGAATATTCACAACCCAGTGGAAGCATTGGAGTCCCGTCCGATGCGCGGGGGGCACTTGTTGTAGGCTCAGTTGGGGACAATTTGCAACGTGTGTCGTATAGCTCCATTGGACCTACCAATAATGGATTAAACGTACCGAACATCCTTGTAGAGGATGGAATAGTCACTCAGGCCTATGATGGCGTGCCATTTTACGGGACCTCCTCGTCGACAGCATATGTAACCGGATTGGTTGCAAGCTTGCTCTCGGAAGATAAAAGAATCGATTCTTCGTACATTATGCAAATTTTAGCTAATAATCCATATGTGCCGCAAGCTATTCAGACCCACAGTTCAGAAACCGCTGCTTCCAAATAAAATAAGCATTGAAACCAAATTTCACACCAAGTAGGTCGACCAGTTCTCAAAATCCTCAAAACGACATTAAATTTATAACGCATTTTCAAATCTCATTCATACGATGGGCCTGTTCAAAAAGAAAGAAACAAACGAAACAAAATGCAAGACCTGTGGGCTGGAACTGCACGCGCCTGAGCGCTTAAAACGCCACATGGACAAGGCACACGGGCATCTTCCTGCAAAAAAGCCAGACGCACAGGGCGGCGACGCCGGCTTGTGGTAGAGCTTTGTCGGATGAAAAACACTCGACAAGTTGATAGAACCTTAAGTGACAAAATAAACACAAATCAAAATGTCTGACAAAGTCTGGCTTGGCAAAATATACCTAAAAGAGGAAGGCGGTTATGAGATTATCCTGAGGTCATTGCATCACTACAAAAAAAGGCTCAAAAATATAGGACGCTCACCTGAGATAAGAGACGCGCCAATGTTTGCGCAAATTATCCAGCACGAGGCGTCAAAAACAGGGCCGCTAATAGATCCACTCATAGACAAAATCAGGGAAGGCCTGCAAAACCCTGAAGTCCTGCAAAAGCTAGAATCCGACATTCCATTTTTTGAGAAGGCACTCAACTGCTACCAGTCCGACATTCAAAAATCACAGACAAACTCTGACGCATTTTACTCTGAGCTAATAACGGACAAAAATATTGCGGCAACAGACCTTGGAAACATCCAGACTGCGCTTGACGAAATAACCAGATTCTCATAAAATCAACACTAAATTACCCATGCATCTGGATTCATTTCAAATGCAAAAATCAAACATATTCACTTCCGGGAACAGACGCAAAGTCAACCCGAACTGGTTCACAGGCCATGTCCACATG
>CAZETC010000023.1:13476-15574 GCA_964515435.1 uncultured Candidatus Nitrosotenuis sp. | reverse complement strand
CTCGTCTGCCATAAAATCAAAGGAGCAAAATATCTACCACGTATATTTTGAAAGGGGAGCAAAGACAAAGATCCACGTGCATAACGGCAACCAAATCCTGATTGTGACAAACGGCAAAGGCAGCCTTGAGGCGTTCATAAAGTATGGCAGGAAAAACTCTCACTTTAAGGTAAGAAAAACAGGGTCAATCAAGCTTAGTAAAGGCGACGTGGTTTACATTCCAAAAAACACGCTGCACACTCACGGCTCTGCCAATCCAAGGCAAACATTTTCCCACATTGCAATAAACATACTGCCGCGCAAAAACTCCGAGTACAAGACGGCATGGTACGAGTCTGACTTTGAAAATATAGTCACTGGGATAGTTAGGTAGAACTTAAATCACATTTTCACCTAAATTACACATTGAAAGCACTCGGGCTGGCCTTGAGTCTTATTCTTATCCCTATTGTGCTTGCTGGAATGGCCTTTGCAGAATCAAACGAACAAACAGACTCTCCCAAAAAAGACATCAAAGAAATCAAAACTCCAAGTGAGGACAGGACAGTAAAAATAACGTCGATAAAAAAGTCAAGGATGCTCTCCATTTTGCATATAGTTGGAATAGAGGTCTGTGCTGGAAGAGAAAAGCTCTACTCGCCTGAGCTGGACTTGAAATCCGACAGGGATTCCATCACAGTCAAGGTCTCAGGTCTGATAATGCCGCAAATGTGTAAGGACGGCGAGTTTTTCATACGTGCAAACGATCCTAGTACTATTTCGGTAGGCTTTTCAAAACCAGTCTACTATGTCATTCAGGGATAAAATGAGCCTTGTTGCATTATTGTTAATTGCAGTTTTACTATCTTCATTTCTGGGTGCGGCATCTGCACACAGAGACGGATGCCACTCAAAGCACAGCTGCCCCTCAGATACCGGAAGCTACGAATGCGGTGACAAGGGATACTGCTCGGAATGTCCTGACAACAAATACTGCAAGGCAGGAAATGCAATATCTAAAATCCAAATAAACTCAGTCAAGGTCTCATCAAACAAGCCATTCACCGAGTCGCCGCACTGTACCGGAGACGTTCTATGCATAAAGGGCAAAGTAAAGAGCATAGTGGACGGTGACACGATTTACGTTGACACGTACAAGGTGCGACTCTCACTTGTAAACACTCCAGAGGTAGGCCAACCTGGATACTCTGAGGCAAAAACATTCACAAAGCGCCTCTGCCGAACAGGTTCGGTAATCACGGTAGACCAGGACGACAGGCAGCCATTTGACAGATTCAAGCGAGTAGTGGGAAAGGTATACTGCTCTGACAAAGTGCTAAACTATGAACTGCTCTCAAACAACCATGCTACAATTTTAAAGAAATACTGCAAGACTAGCGAGTTTTCCTCTGAAGTCTGGGCTGCAAAGTACGGCTGCTGAATTACAGAATACTTTGCCAGTCTGGAACCGCAACCATTCTGCAAATGCTGGTAGTGCTTTTTTAGTATGGCGATCAAGGGCTATCGTGCATCTGGCGCTGGCAATCATACCACTAGTCATCGGAATCCTTACTGCCAGCGCATACGCTGAAACCTACAAAATGTACGTGCAAAAGATGCCGGCGCACTGGCAAAAAGACTTTGGCGATGTTCTTGGCAAGGCCACTGGATACTGGCAAAACAAGACCTCAGGAGGAATAACCTTTGAGACTGTCCCACACCTAGATCCGGCAAACTTTGTAGTGGAATGGGCAAGCCAGTACGACGCAGGAAAGCTCGGCTACTATTCCTCAAGCACTGAAAACGACTACGGCAAGCCAAAACTCACCATTTCTCTAGGATACTTTAAAGACAAAAAATGGAATCTTGTCTCACACGACTATGCGCTGGAAATAACAAAGCACGAGCTAGGCCATGCAATTGGATTATCGCACAGCTCAGACCCAAACGACATCATGTATCCGCAAATTGAAAACTACGAGTCGTGGCTACAATCAAAGGCAAGTCCATCCAAGCTAACAGCGCAAACATCAAAGCAAACGGACTGGAAGGCAAAGTCAACAAAGTACCAGTCACTTTCTGATCAGAAAATCTATCTTGCGACATCACAACTCTCAAA
>CAZETC010000023.1:11518-13466 GCA_964515435.1 uncultured Candidatus Nitrosotenuis sp. | reverse complement strand
GGACATCGTTTTGGGCGGCAAAAAAATACCTAAATGACGCGCAACTATTCCAAAACGACGCGGATTCGCTGTTTTACAACTCCACCCACAAGGACTCGTATTACAAGTACAAGTCATCAGTTGACACAGTAAAAAAAGCAGAGGCAAAGCTAGCCCAGATAAAGGGATTCATCAAAAAAGCAAGCAGGCTCCAATGAAACGCTCCGAACTAAAAAGGCTAGTAGAGCAGTACAAGGCCCTAAAATCAAAACCACGCCATCACAAAACGCAAGAAAAACTTGAGGAAATCGAGCATCTATACTATCACGAAACTGGTCAGTCCTTAGAGTCACATCATCAATCTGAAAAATAACAATCAAAAACCCCATACTACAGTCACTATGTGCGCGCCATTGACAAAATTTGATGTCTGGTTGTACGAAAAAATCTGGATAATCATTTTAATTCAGGCAAGTTCTACCAAATGCATGAAGGCTACATTTGGCGCAGGCTGTTTTTGGTGCGTAGAGGGCGTTTTCAGAAATACCAAAGGAGTCACAGACGCAATGGTTGGATACAGTGGAGGCTGGATGAAAAACCCGACATACAAGGACGTCTGCACTGATACCACAGGGCACGCAGAGGTAATCCAGGTGGAATACGATCCCAAAGTAGTATCGTACGAGCAGCTGCTCGACGTCTTTTGGAATTCTCACGATCCGACCCAGCTAAACAGACAGGGCCCAGATGTCGGGGTACAGTACCGCTCTGTGATATTCTCTCATGATGTAGAACAGGAAAAAATTGCAAACGCATCAAAAGAAAATCTTGCCAAGTCAGGCAGATTTGAGAGGCCGATCGTGACAGAGATCAAGCCCGCAGGAGAATTTTACAAGGCAGAGGAATATCACCAGCAGTATTTTGCCAAGTGCGGGATCAAGTCTCACAAGTAAAATTCCGCCAAAATCTTACGCATGTATTTCCAGTTCTGGTTCCAGATCGCTAGTTTATTAGTTGTAAAATTTACTAGCCAGTTTAGTTGAAATGCAAAAACTGTGGTAGAACATTTGAAAACCGAGCTTCAAACTATTGCTCTACAGAATGTGCATTAAAGTACATGGACCGACACGGGCAAGAAGACGATGAGTCATCTACATGATGTGTAAAATATGATGCAGCTGATTTTTGCAATTCTGGTGTTGTCGCTGATAGGTTCTGCATTTGCAGACTCGCCAATCAAAATGCCCAACACGCCAACAAAGTTAATTGAGGTTGGAAATCAGGTACAAATCGCAACAAACCTGCAAAACAACCAAAACATTGAACAAGACTTTGCATACATTGTTCAAATCCAAAATGAAAACGGGGTGACAGTATCGCTTGCGTGGATTACGGGAACACTACAGCCGGCACAGTCATTTTCACCTGCAATATCGTGGATTCCAGGAGAGACTGGAAAGTATGAGGCTACTATTTTTGTGTGGGAGAGCATCGATAACCCGTCTGCGCTATCGCCGACACTTTTTCTGAAAATCAACGTGGGCCAAACTGCATAGTATTTACAACCGTTTTTGAGCATTTTGATTCATGGAACTGTCAATTGAAAAAGAGTCAAGTGATCAGCGGGGAAAAATAATCTTTCTTAGCTACGGCGACAAAAAGCTAAACTTCGTGGAAATCAAAAAAGGCTTCTCACGAGGGGGACATTATCACACATTTGAGACAAGGCATTTTTTGATAATTGGCGTAATTGAATACAGGGAAAAAAACATAGACACGGGAAAAGAGACAATACGGACAATACCATCGCCTGCAATAATCTCGGTTCCTCCAATGATGGCACATCTCTTGACTGCACTTGAAGACACGGTGTTTGCAGAAGAATTTACACACGACTATTCTGCGACTGAATATCCGGAATACCGCAAACTAGTCACGCAAAAGATCTCATGAGCCATTCAATCTAGCG
>CAZETC010000023.1:10572-11508 GCA_964515435.1 uncultured Candidatus Nitrosotenuis sp. | reverse complement strand
AATCTAGCGTATCCTCATAGAGATCTCTTCGCCATTTCCTAGCGGGATAGTCGCAGTAAGCGAATTTGGCTTTTCTGCGATGTATCTTGAATATTTCTTCATTATTTTCCGGTATTTTTCCGGGTACAGCGCGTTATCAGTGGCAATTATCCCGCCAATCCTTGTCATGGGTAAGACAAGGTCAAAGTATTTCTTGACATTTTCCTTGTCTGCGTCAATTAATACAAAATCAAAGAGCGGCGGTTTTGCCATTTTTTTGAGGACATTCAATATTTCCCCCTTTCGCATGCAAATTATTTTTGATACGCCAGCGCGCTCAAAATTTCTGGCAGCCCTTTCTATTTTGAGGGGGTTTTTCTCAACTGTGACGATTTCGGGGTTTTTATGATTTTCAAGCAGCGCGTCTGCAAGCCAGAGAGTAGAGTACCCTGTTGAGGTTCCAAGCTCAAGGACCCGTCTAGCCCTGACTCCAACCAGAATGGAATGGAAAAACTCGCCGGTATCTTTGGTTATGGCAAGCATTCTCTGGTCTGGCTTGACTGATATCTTTCTTGATTTTTCAAGCCTTGATCGTTTTTCAAGTACTGCCAGGACTGATTTTATTCTAGAATTCAATGCTTTTGGTAACCGCTGATCAGATTATATCCTGTATGTATCAAAACTTGGTTTTATCCAAGTTCACATAGAATAAGCTAAACCAAATATATTTGGCTGTATCAAAGTTTTAGAAAATTGAACGCACACAAACATGCATCACTCCTTAAAATAACAGAAAAAATCATCGACATCGATCCTGGGATGAGATTTGCCGCAATAATCGACCTGAGAGGGAACATTTTAGAGTCCATCATGAAAAAGGGCAAGACCTCATTAAAATCACAAAAAGAAGAAGAGCATTTCTGCAAGCAGATTGCGCAGCGCAGAAAGATGCGAAGG
>CAZETC010000023.1:2187-10562 GCA_964515435.1 uncultured Candidatus Nitrosotenuis sp. | reverse complement strand
GGAATTTGACAAATCCCTCGGGAAGGTCAAATACGTCAACGTCGAGCGGGAAAAGGTAACCCAGCTTGTAATATATCCAAAAAGAAAGACGATCTACTTTACCGTAGAGCCAGAAATGGGCATGGCAAAAAAACTATCAATAATAAACCGAGTCAAAAAACTCACCATTCACCTCTGATTAGCAATAAATACAGAAAAACCCACATCAAATCACATTGAAGATACTAGTTGATGAAATGGATGACGGCTGGGATGAGAAGCTGCGCAGTCTTGGTTATGACGCGTACTCGGTAAAAAAGCTCATAACCGAAGGCAAAAAACTGCACACGGATTATTCGGTGATAAGCTACGCAAAGGAGAACAAGATGATGCTAATCACGCGTGATACCGAAAGCGGCGAGGCGTGCAAGGAGAACAACATTCCCTGCATTCTTTTGGACAACTCCGAAATATTCAACATTATAGTTGAGAAGCTAAAGCAACTCTAGCAGATTTTTATGTAAGTTGGCGCAATATCGTACATGGACAGCTGCGATGTCAGAACAAGGGCGTACAAAAACGGCAAGACCTTTGATCAATGCAGGCAGATCGCCGAATCACTAAATCCGGACTTTAAAAAAATCATAGAACAAAACGGCAGGGTACTCTGGTCAGAAATTATGCAAAAAGTGGATCATGACGAGCTGATATACAAGCTCACACTAAAGTACCTACGACGCGACGGTTATGACATCGGCAACTGGCAAATTCCAGAAGTCAAAAAAAGCTAGGGCTCTGTTTTGCAGCTCCATCCGCTGCTTTTGATCTTTTTTGCCATGATTATGGGAGTCAGCAAGAGCAACGGAATTGAAATTCCAATAAAAACAGTCTGCATCTGAGTTGCTGCAAGGGTAAACGCGACTGCGCCAGACGAGGAAACAAAAAGCGAAAGAAACGTACCTGCACATGTCGGGCATGCAACAAAGAGGCCGGTCGCTGCGGCAATACTTCCAATGCCTGATCTTTTTTTGAGGATTGAAAACGCGTTTGTAGCTATTGCTGAGTTTAGGCCCACCATATATGCTACTGTAATTTGTAAGATGAGGTTTATCGGAATTATCTGCAGGCCCACGTGCTCTGTGATGTACGCAATGAACTTTGGAACGTATCCGACATCCCCGCAGCACGGCACAATCTGGGCTGACGGCACAGGAACGTCATAATGATACGAAAACGTGACGTCTGGCTGGTACACCAAAATCCCAGACGTGAGGGCAAAAAACACGCCATACCCGATACCTGTGGCAAGTAAAATCCTCCGAGATTTTTTATTCCATGTCACCTGTGCTATTATGGTAAAATAGTCGTCTTTTCCTGACTCTGCCTTGTGCTTGTGGTACTGGTAAAACCCGTACGATATTGCTCCTAATGCAAGGATGACCATGGCATAAAACGCGATTCCAGCCCTCTCCACTGAGGATACAGCAGACGGCGTAATCTCCGCGTTTCCAAGCCTTGCGTATATCAAAAACAAAATTGCGATGCAAACAAAGCCAATTGCGATAAGTGGTTTGCCATCGCGGGACTGCGCCATTGAGGTTCTAGCAAAAAGCAACTACATTAAATCTTTTAGGAAAAAACAATCCTCCGCTGTCATGCGCAGCAGAGTGATTTTTTGAAGTCATCTACACTTCTTGAGAATTTACATTCTTTACACACATGCCAAGTTCTGGCTTTTAGTATCTTCAAAGGCGCATCATAGCCAACTGAGTACATTTTTCCGCCACAAGATGGGCACGGTAGTGGTATGTCGATTTTCATAATGTTATTTTGTGGGTTTTGCATTTAAGAGCCGCGTAGGACTGATAAGTTGTTCATGTTTTTTTTGAGTTGATTACAATTACTTATAAGAAATCATGTTCATGGAAATGCATACCTTGAACATAAATCAAAAGCCAGAACCGGATTACGCTTCTGCAAAGATTAGCTATGTCGGCTTTATTGATCCTTATGCGCTGGAAGGAATTGTCATCTTGCAGTCAGACGACAAAAAAGAGTTTCACATGCGGGCCTTTTCAGGCGAGGTTGCGCGACACATCAAAAGCTTCGTCGAGGGCAAGCGCGACTCGCTACCTACAATTTACAACATGATCGAGCAGCTCTGCGAGGAAAACGAGCTGTTGCTAGTCAAAGTCAAAGTATACGAGAGCGGCAGCGTTCTTCGCGCAAACCTGTACTTTACGGGCAAAAAAGACGTCGTACTTAGAAATTATCGCGCCTCAGACGCAGTAGCCCTTGCGGCATTTTACAATCTTCCGGTTCTAATCAGAAAAACTCTGCTAAAAGAAAAAGTCGAGGCCTAGCTGAGCACTTCGCCCAGTCTGCCTTCCTGGTGGGCGCGTTTTAGCTCCATTGCTATTCTTCTTCCCACCCCAAAGGTACTCCCATACTGGTATTTTGTATATGGCGACGTGGTCGCAACAATCGGGTTGCCGGGAACACGCAATGACACGTCATATACCACTAGCTCCAGATCTTTTGTAATCACACTCTGGAGCGAGAACGGGCCAATTATTCCTGGCGGATAAACCTTCTTTACTCCAGAAACGAACCTGTCCCCGATATCAATTACCTTTTCGAGCAGCGACTCTCGGATGCTGGCAGGAGTATGGCCTACTTCTATATTCTGAATGTCTACATCAATGTCGAGCTGTTGTTTTGCTGGAATCGCGTTGTAGTCGTGCAAGTTGGTTTGGAGTCTTCGCTCGATTCCGATAAAGTCAACCTGGTCAGAGATGGGGGTATGGAAATAGTTGAAATTCATATAAGTGCCAATAACTAGCTCCTCGATGCTTGATTTCTTGAGGTCATCTGTCCTGATTATTCCTTTTTTTATTCTTTCTTGGGATTTCTTGAGATAGTCCTGGTATGACGATGCCGTAAAGAACGCCCTCTCAAGTCTTCGCTTTTTTTCTTGTACCTTGACTATTACAGGCCTGTCAATTTTGCTTGGGGTCTTGAAGAGTTTGGGGTGCCTTATTCTGGATTTTTCCAAGAGATAGTACTGGTTTTTTGCAAAGCTCCGCTCCTCTGCCTGAAACATTGCTCGGTTGCCAAATATTGGAACCTTAAACTTGGTTTCGATTGTCTCGTATCCAAGGTACGCAGTCAGGGCTCGGTGCGGTATGATTATGGTGTTGGTGTCAACGAGCATTTTCTGCATTTTTGCAGACGCCATGTCCTTGAATCTATCCACTACGATTATCTCGTCTGCTATTCTCTTGAATCGCCTGTACGTAGCGTCCCTGCCCTTTTGGCATATTACGACGGTTGGAATCCCCTCGTCTTTTGCGCCATCCATTATCTCAAGGGCGGAGTGGCTTCCGAGAACCCCGATTCTAAAATCAGAATATTTTTCCGCAATTTTTTGAATCTCGGCGCGCTTGAGCATTTACAGCTTTGATTGCATATTGTGGTAATATAATCAATCGTTAGAAAATTGGCGGCGTGGCCGCAATCGCAGAACGTTGAGAGAACACCTCTCATTGCCATAACGCGAATGCGTTCATGGACCGCCTAACTGTTCTGCTTGGCCACGCGTCCTTATGCTTCAGAACTGATGTCCTTTCGCATCGAGGCCAATACACATTCATTTTATATAAATAGATCTTGATTTTTTCTAAACAAATTTCCAATCACGCAATTTGATCGGTTGTCAATTGCTAAGACGATCTGTCACGATTAAAATAAGCAGTTCTTGAATAGAGACCATGCGGCTTGTAATCGGGATGACTGGAAGCACCGGCGTCACATACGGCGTTAGAATGCTTGAGGTCCTAAAACAATGCAAGGTGGAAACCCATCTGGTAATTACAGAATGGGCAAAAAAATGCCTTGCAATGGAGACGAGTCACAAGCTTGATGATGTAAAATCGCTTGCGTCAAGCTATTCAGATGACTCGAATCTGGCTGCGGGGATATCGAGCGGAACCTACAGGACGGACGGCATGATAGTCATTCCTTGCTCCATGAAGACCCTATCCGGTATAGCAAACGGATATGACGAAACCCTCGTGGCAAGGGCTGCCGGAGTCACACTAAAAGAATCAAGAAAACTGGTTCTGGTGCCGCGCGAGACGCCGCTTACTGCAATTAACCTCGAAAACATGCTAAAGCTTGCAAGACTCGGAGTCGTAATACTGCCGCCGGTTCCGGGATTTTACACAAAACCAAAATCAATCGATGAGATAATAGACCACACAGTCGGAAAGTGCCTTGACCAGTTCGGTATTGAACATGATTTATACCAAAGATGGGGCACCTAGGATTTAATTGCCAAAAATCCACCTTGAAAAGCTGATCAAGGCAGAAAGAAAAACAGTCTTTGATCTAGTGGCAAACTATGAAAACTATGAAAAAACCTTACCACAGTACTTTCCATCAGTTCGCGTGCGATCCGTTCGCGAAAATATAGCAGTGGTAGAGGAACACCGAAAGATCGGGGAAAGGGAGCTAGTAATGACTACAAAACACGTCACAAAATATCCAGATCTCCACGAGGTCTTTGTTCTTGGCGGGGATGCAAAAGGGAGTCACATTATAGAAAAATACGAAAATGTTCCAGAAGGGACAAAGCTTACAGTAGATGCTGACATCAAACTGGGCGGAACGATGATTATTGCGGGAATCTTGGCAAAGAAAAAGTTGGCATCAGATTTTGGTAAAATAATTGACGAGTTTGCAAAAATTGCGGAAAAACCCTAGTCTTTCTTTTCTTTGAGGTCTTTGAGTTCTTTTTCTGCCTCGATTTTGCCTTTTTCGTATTCCCCTTTTGATTTGCCCAAAGTCCTTGCGAGCTCTGGGATCTTTTTTGCGCCAAATATCAGAATTCCGGCAGCTATTATGATTATGATTATCTCCTGAGTGCCGATGGCGTTGGCAAAGTTTTCTAATGTCAAGTTATTTTTCTTTATGTAGTGATTTGGATTTAAGTGTTTTAATTTTGTGCTCGCGGCGCTCCAAAACTATCATGCCTATGACATACAGGCCGATCATCGGCCCTGAAATAAACCACATTGTAACACCGCTCCCGTCTGGCGTCACAACTGCACCGATTATCACAAGGGCGACTAGTGCATACCTGATGTTTCTTCGCCAAAACTTGGCATCAGTTAGGCCTGAAACCGTTGCGGCATACATGATTAGTGGAAGCTGAAACGCGACTCCAAACGCAAGCAAAAACTGCAGCACAAATGTCACAAAGTCCATTATATTCAGAAAAGTAACAAGACCTGAGGCTTCACCATACTGATACAAAAAGTCAAGCATGAACGGTATCACGGTGAGATAGGAAAACACTACCCCTGTTACAAAAAGAGCCAGCGCCGGTATGGCAATAGAACGCACTGCGTGTATCTCGATGTCTTTTAGTGCTGGTTTGATGAATGTGGTAAGCTCACGAATGATTATCGGCATTGACAGCACGATTCCTATTAGGGCCGCAACGTAAACTTGGGCATAAAATGCCTGGCCTGGCGCAGTCTGGATTAGCTGCACGTTTTCTGGCACAAGAGTTACCCTCATGTAGTTTGTTATCTGTGCAGCAAGGTTGTTCAGAGGATCCGGAGCGGGATAGTACAAAGTCAATCCATTGTAAACTGCTTGCTCTACCCTGAACGTCAAAACGAACGCGATGATTATTACAGCAAAAATCACGATTCTTGTGATTCGTGAGCGAAGCTCTGTTAGGTGTGCAAAGATTCCTTGCAGCTCTGACATTTGATTATGTTATGCAGTGAAACCCTATTTAGGTTGCGAATTGCCTATTTGTTGCCAGGTATTGGAAGCAGTTTTGCGTCTGCAAGGCCAGACTTTTTGCGCTCTTCTTCAGAAATGTCCTTGAACTCGATTGAAATGATTGCCTTGAGGTTGAATTTTGCCTCCATTTCTTTTGCCAGCTGCCCTATCTCCTTTCCGGTGTAGATTTCCTTGGAGCCTTCCATTATGGTTCTTTCTCCTTTTTCTTTTTCAGAGCCCCCGAACTTGCCCTTGAGGAACTTGGTGACCTCGCCGACCTCACCTCGCTGTATGTTGTTGTAGAAAAACGAAATTCCCTTGATGGAATCATACCCATACGGGGTTCCATCTCTGTACAAAAATGCGCCAATGAATATTGCCTTGTCTTCTGGAGCCCTTACCCCCTTTATCTCCCAGTTCAGAACCTTTCCGGGATCGTACTCTGACTTGAGCATCTCGTCTGCTGTCAGCTTCCAGTATCGGTGTCGGGTCATTTCAGCTTCTGACTGGCGATGCATTATAAATTCGGTACGCTACGCTTTTTGCCGATTTCAAATTCAAGATTATATTACCACAAAATCAAGTGCAAATAATGCCGGTCTTTGAGGTTCAGGTAATGATAGAAAACAAGCCGGGAATGAGTGATCCGGAGGGGCAGACGATTCTTAATGATCTCGTACTCAAGGGGAGCTATTCATCAGTAAAAAAAATCCGCTCAGCTAAAATGCTCAAGTTCCAGATAACTGCTCCAACAAAGCAAAAGGCGCAGGACACCGTCAAAAAACTCTGCGACGATCTTCGAATTTACAACCCGATTGCAAGCAAGATTACCTTTTCTGTTAGTCTTTTCCGACAGACCTGACTGTCTCGTCGATTAGGAGCTTGCTTCTGAGGTGCACCGCAAGGTCAGTCTGCGTAATCACACCTGCCAGTTTTTGGTTCTCAAGTACAATCAACCTCCGGATTTTGTTGTTGAGCATTTTTTGCACTGCATCCTCGATTGTGGTAGTAGGCTCAACCCACCTGAATTTTGGGGACATGACGTCTGAGACCTTTAGGTCAGACGCGGTCTTGTTTGCGGCAACCACCTTTCTAACAAAGTCAGCTTCTGTCACTACTCCGATCGGGTTTTGCCCTTCGGTGACTACGAGGAAGCTAATGTCCTTTTCCTGGAGCAGCGCTGCTGCTTCGTGACACGTCTTTTCTTTTGATATTGTGACTACATGCTTGTTCATGATGTCTCGTATTTGTCCCATATCTTGGGCTGGCTTTTTTCTGGATAAAAAAGATTTGTGATGGATTTTTGATGCCATGAGGCCGATTTGATTTAATAGTGTCTCAAGACAAACTCATCTGTGAAGGTCGGAGTCGTAGTATTTCCGGGGAGCAACTGCGATCGGGATATGTACCATGTTTTACAAGACGTCTTTAAGCTTGATGTAAAATATTACTGGCATGAGGACAAGCTTCCAAAAAACCTGGACGCAGTCGTCCTGCCCGGCGGATTCTCTTATGGCGATCGTCTAAGGGCCGGAGTCATTGCAGCGCACAGCCCAGTGATATCCGATGTAAAAAAAATGGCAGAAAAAGGGATGCCGGTTCTTGGGGTATGTAATGGGTTTCAAATTCTGGTCGAGTCAGAACTCTTGCCGGGGGTGTTGCTGAAAAACACCTCACTTAACTTTATGTGCAGGTGGACTGAGCTGATAGTTGAAAACAACAAGACCCCGTTCACACACAAGTTTAAGCTAAAGCAAAGAATCCCGATTCCAATCGCAAACGGCGAAGGGAGATACTACGTCGACAAAAAAACACTTGATTCCCTAAAGAAAAATAACCAAATTGTTTTCCGGTACGGAGAAAACATCAACGATTCCATATTTGATATTGCTGGAATCTGCAACAAGGAAGGAAATGTCGTAGGAATGATGCCGCACCCCGAGCGCGCAGTGGAACAGGACATAAACCCAAAGGATTCCAAGCCCTCAAAACTGATCTTTGAATCACTAATCACTATAGGTGCAAGAAAATGAGCCTGCAGCAAGAAGAGCTGGAATACCTCTCAAAAAAAATTGGAAGAAAGCCAAATGATACCGAAATGCACATTGTAGCAGCCGAATGGTCAGAGCATTGTTCCTACAAGTCATCAAAAAAACACCTCAAAATGCTCCCCACATCGGGGCCGCGGGTCATCCATGAAAAAGGGTACGACTCTGGTGTGCTGGATGTGGATGATGGCTATGTGGTTACAGTACACATCGAAAGCCACAACCATCCGTCCGCAGTCGAGCCATACGGAGGGGCTGCCACTGGAGTTGGCGGTGTAATCAGGGACATTTTATCTGCAGGTACTAGACCTATTGCTATACTTGATGGACTTCGTTTTGGTGACATAAAAAAAGATCCACATGCAAGATGGCTTTTCAAAAACGCAGTAACCGGAATAGCAGATTATGGGAACTGCCTTGGCATACCTACAGTCGGTGGCGAGGTAGAATTTGACAAGTGTTATTCTAATTACGCACTTGTCGATGTGGCATCAGTCGGTTTTGGCAAAAAAGAAAGATTGATCAAAAACAATGCAAAGACAGGTGATATAG
>CAZETC010000023.1:0-2177 GCA_964515435.1 uncultured Candidatus Nitrosotenuis sp. | reverse complement strand
GATATAGTGGTGCTCATTGGCGGGTCCACCGGGCGCGACGGAATCGGCGGCTCGCAATTCGCATCAGATTCACTGGAATCTGACGACCGCTCTGCAGTACAGGTACCGGATCCGTTTATTGAAAAGCTGATAATCGAGGCAACACTTGAGGCAAGAAACCAGGGATGCATCAAGGCAATCAAGGATCTTGGCGGCGGCGGACTTTCGTGCGCAATATCGGAGACTGCGGACGCACTGGGAGTAGGAATAGAGCTTGATGTAAACCATATCCACACACGCGAGCCTGGCATGAAGCCGACTGAAATCATGACGTCTGAATCTCAGGAGCGAATGCTTGTGATAACTGACAAGCAAAAGCTTCCAAAAATCCAGACAATCTGCAAAAAATTCCGCGTTAGCTGTTCTGTCATAGGAAAGGTAACCGGCGATAAAATGATGAAGGTAAGGAACAAAAATTCGCTAGTCGCGTCAATGCCGGCAAACGTGGTTGCAAACGCACCGCTCCTTGACAGGCCAGCAAAAGAGCCTGCGTATCTAAAAAAGCTGGAAAGAAAACAGGGGCCAAAACCTCCGCAGGATCTCTCAAAAACGTTGATGGAATTGCTTGCAGGCCCGAATATAGCAAGCAAAATCTGGGTTTATGGGCAGTATGATCACGAAGTAGGGATTAGAACTACTGTAAAGCCCGGCTCTGATGCCGCGGTGCTCAGATTGGACAACGGAAAATACCTTAGCGTAAAAATCGACGGAAACCCCAAACACTGCTACCTGAATCCAAAGCACGGCGCAATGGGCTGCTTTGAGGAGGCCTGCAGAAACGTGGTCTGCACTGGAGCAAAACCAATCGGGATGGTTGATCATTTGCAATTTGGAAATCCGGAGGATCCTGAAATATTTTGGACGTTTCTTGAATCGCTAAAAGGGATAACGGAATTTTCCAAGTTCTTTGATATTCCGTGTGTTGGGGGAAAGGTGAGTCTCTATAATGAAACGCCTCAGGGGCCGATAAAGCCAACACCTTTGATCGGGGTTCTTGGGCTGATTGACAAAAAACCGCTCAAACCCCAAAAAATCGAGCAGGGCGACCTGCTGGTGATGGTTGGAAAAACAAAGGACGAGCTTGGCGGTTCTGAGTATTACGAGTACATCCATGATTTTATTGGTGGCAAGGCGCCACAGGTGAGCCTGGACGAGTCAAAGAAAAACATGGATTCTGTTCTGTCTGTGATACAAGGAGGACAGGCAAGGGCTGTGCACGACTGCTCAAAAGGTGGGCTGGCAATTGCAGCATGCGAGCTTGCAATCACTAATGGTTTGGGGTGCCTGATAGCGCTTGAAAACGTCCCGGCCCAAAACCTTGAAGTGGATGAATTGTTGTTTTCTGAGAGTCATTCAAGATATCTGCTAGTTGTGGAAAAATCAAAACTTGATTCTGTAATAAATAATCTCAAAAAGAGCAAGGTCGACTTTGGGTTGATTGGCAAGTTCGAGGGAACACTAATCACATTTTCAAAAAACAACAAGCCGGTTGCAAAACTAAGGGTTGATAAGGCACATGACAAGTGGTTTAATTCACTAAGGGAGCTGGTGTTGCATGGTTAAGGAAAACTGCGGCGTTGTAGGAATTTACAGTAAAGACGGTTCTAATGTCATACCGATGATAATTGATGCGTTAAGGGCTCTGCAGCACCGAGGCCAAGAGGCCTGGGGGATTGCCGTACCAAAAAAGGCGCCAATCAAGCGGCTCGGACTTGTGTCATCAGCATCATCGGAATTTCACAAAATAACAGAAGAATGTGCGTCGCCTGCGGCAATCGGCCATGTAAGGTATTCGACGGTCGGAAAAAGTAGCCTTGAGAACGCACAACCACTCAAGGTAAAGGATCTTTGTATTGCGCATAATGGTACGATAGCAAATGTGGCTGAGCTTGCAAACATGGTCGGAGGATGTACGTTTACCCCGCAAAATTCCAGCGACACACTCGTCGCAGCGCAAAGACTGGTTTCACTAATGTCAACAAACGGCAAGCTCGGAAGCGCACTGTCTATTTTGAAAAACGAGATGGCAGGTTCGTACTGCTTTACCTTTGTGTCTGATGACAACGCAGTATATGCTGCACGAGACCCGCGCGGCTTTAGGCCCATGGTTTTAGGATCAAAAGAAGACGGGCAGGTAT
>CAZETC010000022.1:9428-18472 GCA_964515435.1 uncultured Candidatus Nitrosotenuis sp. | reverse complement strand
TTACTAAACTGGATTTATTTTGGTTTGTCTTGTGGGGTAACTGTGCCTGAAATCTGGCTAAATTACGGTATTACAGACGTGGTTCTCGATATAAAGGCGGAGAATCTGGATGAAAAAATAGAGCACGAAGCCTCGGTGCTAGACGATACGGTGGTTTCCGAGAGGCTTGATGGCATCGACATGAACAAGCCGCTGACCCTAGTTCTTCTAAACTATACTGCCGCTGTACAAAAAACACTTAGAATGATTTTTGAGAAATGCACCCAAAAATCTATACCTAGGCCAAAGATCTTTGCAGAGAAACAAACGATGAATGTGATAAAGACGTCGCTTCCACCAGAAAGCCAGATCTTCGCGTTTGAGGGGATTCAAAACGTTGATCCAAGCCTCGTCTTTGTAGGTGAGATGGAATTTGACGGACTATTTGGATTTGATACCATTGCCACAAAGCTTGTGCGAAGATTTGGAAAGGACCAGATGCTTTCGGCGTATGAGAAAAGGCAGTCAAGTCTGCCAAATCCAGGCCAAGAGACACATAGCCTTGACGTTGCAAAAAACTTTGCAAACTCGTTTGAGATATCTGCAATAGAACTGGTTGCTGGCCAAAAAGGAATCGCAGATTTAGCTGTGGGGCATCCATCAAGCACGCTGTCAATTTCAAAAACGCTTGCGAGCTTTTCAAAAAACATCGAAAAACACCGAACCATCCTCATCAGCACTGGAAAGGACGCAAGCAACGACACCCTTGCCAAATCACTGGGCTCGCTTTGGAACTGTTATACTGCAATACGGGACGATGGTATGGCATTTTTGCTTGGCGAGTGCAAATCAGGAATCGGCTCTGAGGCAATACGCCAGTTCATAGAGGGGAGAATGAGCGTTGAAAGGCTGCAAAAGCCGGCAAAATACGTAGATGGGATGGAGGATCTTTTGTATCTGACAGAGATTCAGAAAAAAATGCAGATTGGCATAGTCTCGGTTCTGCCCGAACTGTACATCAAAAAACTAAACATGAGTCTCTTTGATGGGGTAAAGGAGACACTCGAGTACGTGCTAAAGCACCAGGGCGCAAGGCAAAAGATCTCAATTGTTCCAGACGGTGCAAGAATTTTGTTAAGGCCAAACTGAGAAAGGCAATGGAGCGCACAGAACCGCAACCGCAATTACTGCGATATAGACAAGCTTTCTGTTTTTTGACAGAGGGGAGACATCATCAAGCGGCCTTACGTCCATGTTTCTCATGCTAAACAACAAAATGAAAATTGCCATCATCTCGTATCGCAGCAAAAACAAGATTCCTACACTTGCATATGTCGATATTCTGTGAATCTTTTGGCCGAAAATAGAGCGTGCCATGTGGCCTCCATCAAGCTGCCAGGCTGGAAGCAAGTTCAAAAACGTAATTAAAAAGCCAAGCCACGCGGCAAATAATATTGGCGACATGAGAACCTCAACGCTATGGCCTGCCTTGCCAAATGCCGCCAATGCAAATGTCATAAGAATACTATCGTCTAGTTTTACAAGCGAGCCTTCAAGCTGCTGTGCAATAGAGGCATCCAAAACCGGGGACGTATACGCTCCATAAAACGAGACAATGATTGCGATTGCCAGCCCTGCAAGAGGTCCTGATATTGCGACATCAAATAGCAAATCACGGTTAATTGTTAGGCCACGTGACTGGATCATTGCGCCAAACGTGGGAATCCCAATGACGGGTATTCCCGGAATAAAGTAGGGCCAAGTGGTGCGTATCTTGTGAATCCTTGCGGCAAACATGTGTCCTGCTTCGTGCACCCCAAGGATTCCAACCAGGGAAAAGGTGTACAGAACAGCAAAGTCAAGCGGCTCGCCGATGTAGGTTACGCTGTTTGCTCCAAGCGTTCTGTAATACCCATCGACTACTACAAATGCCACCACGACGCCGAAAAGAACCCTCTGCAGCCATGCACGCGAAAGCAATCTTCTCACCTTTGGCTCTGGGAGCCGGTTCACCTGAATTAGGAGCCTTCCCTCGGATTTTTTCAAAAAGCAGACAAGGTTCATGGTTTCAAGCCTCTGCGCAAGAGCAACAAACCTTTCCTTAAAATCCAAGTCTGAAATTTCAAACTCCATTTTTTCCAAAGATATGATGACGTCTCTTACGGAAAAAACAGAAGACACCACAGAGATGACTTCCTCCTGCGTTGGCTCGCTCATCAGAATCTAAAAAAGTACGTAGGCATTAATTGATTTGCGTGAAATTATCCTTTAACAATAAATATCATGGCATTGTGCAACTAGATCTATGCAGATAATCAACAGACAGATGGGAGATTACATCATTAGACGGTGCGAGCCAGGCGATCTCATCCCAGTAATGGAGATAAACCTCAAGACACTGCCTGAGCACTATTCTGATTATTTCTATGAGAGCCTTCTTGCGGAAATGCCAGAGGCATTCTTGGTAGCTGAAAACCATGGCAAGCTAGTAGGGTACACCATGTGCAAGACAGAATACGGATTTTCTAATTTCAAAAAACTCGGATTTGTAAAAAAGGGACACGTAGTGTCTATTGCAGTACTGGAAGAGCACAGGAGGCGAGGCCTTGGAAGCGTAATAGTTGAAGAGGCAATCAAGGGGGTCAAGGAAAGGCGGTGCGATGAGCTATATCTGGAAGTCAGGTGTAGCAACAACGAAGCAGTAAGGCTCTATGAGAAGATGGGCTTTTTCATAAAACAGAGGCTCAAGACATACTATCGAGACGGCGAAGACGCCTTTTTGATGTCAATCGAGTTTACGTATTAGCTTCATATTACTCTGAACGAATGCTTAGCTTTATGACAAGACGCAAGATAACTGGAGTTCTGATATTCTGCTCATGCATTGTCGGATTTTTTGTCTATGCGTATTTGCTGATGCTATCGGAATGGAGCCCGATTGTCTTGCATCTATCAGTACTCATGATAGCGGGTGGGATGCTAGGCGTCATATCATGGATTGGGTACATGATGGCAACAACCAAGTCGTCACCGTCATCAATTTTGTCTGATGACAAATAGTCATTTTGTAATTTTGACATCTACTACAGTTTGGTAATAGTGTGGACCTACTGCCCTGACCATTCTGCCGCCAAGAATCTGGGATTTTACCTTTGTCGTTTCCAGGTAGTGCTGTTTTGACAACTCCACGGAACTCTGGCGCTTGTCTGCGTGCTGATGAGAATAATAGTGGATCACACCTCCGCTTTTTGTCGCAGATATGGCAGAGTCCAAGAACTCGTCTGATCTCTCAGGCAATAACATGAGCGTTCTGTCGCCCTTGTCTTGGAGCTGATCCTTTACCACTTGGGCTGCGTCTCCGCAAATCGATATGATGGCACCTGCAAGCTTTTTGTTTAGCCTTATGTTTTCCTCGCAGAGCCTTGCGGCGTGGGGGTTTAGGTCTATGTTGTAAACTGTGCACTTTTTCTTTTTTGCAGCAATGATTGAGAACATGCCAACGCCTCCAAACATGTTGATTATTACCTCGCCGTCTTGGACCAGCTGCGCGATTCTGTCCCGTTCAGTAGATAGTCTTGGGGAGAAAAACGCCTTTTCCACATCTACCTTGAATCTGCAGCCAAACTCTTTGTATTCTGTTTCTGTGTTGTCTTGTCCAGCAATAATTTCCAGGTTTCTTGTTCTAAAGTCGCCTTCAACGTCAGAAGATTGGTAAAACACAGATCTTGCTGTGCGTACGTTTTCAAGCAGGGTTTCTCCAATTATTTTCTTTTTTGAGAGGAGCGAGTCTGGAATCCTGATGACTAGGATGTCGCCTATCTGATCAAATGCGGAATAAAGCTCGGCCGCTTCTTGCACTGTGAGCACTCCTTCCAATGCTTTTTTTAGCATCCGAGTCAATTCTATCTTTATTTTTTATAGTAGAAATTACCAGAATCCTTTTGCTGCTTGTCGAGTCTGCTTTCGCTCTTGTTTACTCGCGGTCGCAAGGTTTGCTCGTCTCGTCTAAACGTAATGTCCAAGGATTTCAAGAACCTATTCATCGCCTCTGCCTTTCCTAGCGGAGTGCTTGCATGTCCCTCAAGGCCAGATGCCCCCTCAAAAATAACTATGGTATCAGAAATCAGGTCCATGAGCTGAATATCGTGGTCGATTATGATTGCAGACTTGGCATAAGAGCGCACAAATCTTTGGATAAACTTGGCAATTGCAATCCTGTCTTCTACGTCTAAAAATGCGGATGGCTCATCTAGCGCATACACATCCGCCTTTTTGAGAAGGCATGTGGCTACTGCTACTTTTTGCAGTTCGCCGCCAGACAGATTTTTTATTGATTTGTTGTACAGTTTTTTGATTTTTAGGGGATCGATGATCTGTTCTTCTTCAGCACTCCCAAAAATCGGGCCCTCATTTGCCTTGTCCAAGACCGATATCACCTCGACATCATAGTCGTTTGGAATGTACTGGGGTTTGTAAGATATTGTGACTGATTTGTCGACGCTTCCCTCATCTGGTTTTTCCACACCGGCAATCATTTTCATCATTGTTGTTTTTCCGAGTGCGTTTGCGCCCATTACTCCAAGGACTTCACCCTTTTTGACTTGGCCTGGTTCGATTGAAACAGAAAACGCGGGATAGTTTCGCCTTAACGCAGGATATTTTATGACGACCTCGCCCTTTTCAAAATCGTCCTGCGATGTAGATACATCAAAGGTGAACTTTTTGTCCCTGAATCGGACGTTTTCACTTGGTAAGTATCCGTCCAAAAATATGTTGATTCCGACCTTTGTTGACAAAATTCCTGACACTATGCCATAGGCTGCCGGCTCGCCATACAAAATCTCGATATAGTCCGAAAGAAAGTCAAGCAAGGTCAGGTCGTGCTCTACTACCATTACGCTTTTCCCGATGTTTGCTAGGCCATGAATCACCCGGGCAACACCCCTCCTCTGAAATACGTCATTGTACGAGGACGGTTCATCAAAAAAGTAAAAGTCAGCCTCCCTTGACGCAGTTACTGCTACTGCGAGCCTTTGAAGCTCGCCTCCGCTGAGCTCCTTTACGTGGTGCTCAAGCGAGTTTTTGATGTCAAGCTGCTTCACTAGATCGGCAGCAGCACCCCTTTGGTCATACCTGTCTAGCAGCTCCTTTGCCGTTCCGTCAAAGGCTTGGGAGACGTTGTAGACTTGTTGCGGCTTTATTGACGCCTTGATGTTCTGGTTTTTTATTTTTTCAAAGTGATCCTTTAGCTCAGTTCCGGCAAAATTTTTTATGATTTGATCCCAGTCTGGGGGGTTCTCATAGTTTCCGAGATTTGGCTTTAGGTTCCCTGAAAGAATGTTGACTACGGTACTTTTTCCCATGCCGTTCCTGCCAAGCAAGCCGACTACCTCTCCCTTCTTTGGTGTTGGAAGCCTGTAGAGTCTAAACGAGTTTATTCCGTACTGGTGTATTTTGTCGGTTGCAAGCTCTGTCGCTAAATTAACAATCGTAATTGCCTCAAAGGGACACACTTTGACGCAGATCCCGCAGCCATTGCAGATGTCCTCGTCTATTTGCGCCTTTTTTATCTCCTCATTTAGTACTATACAGTCAGCACCGGACTTGTTTACTGGGCAGTACTTGATGCATTCAAGGCCGCACTTTTTTGGCTGGCATAATTCCTTGTCAAGTACTGCTACTCGATGCGTCATGACGTTATCTTTGGATTCTTTAATTTATACTCTCAAGGGGAATGGTCGTAATCTTAATACAGAACAATTATTGAATAATTTTCAAGCCGGCCACAGCGTTGGGGCGCGACCCAGTCTCATTCCGAACCTGGAAGTCAAACCCAATGTCGCTACTGTGCTACTAAGGTGCGAGAGCCCTTGGGAAGCAGTAGTGCTGGCATCTTTTAATAGAACAAAATTTTACGAATTTCATGCCAAAATGCACGGTTTGTGGGCAGGAACTGGAAAATGACATCAGATTCCTAAACCACATGATGGAAAAGCACAGCTTTAGAAATCCAAACGTGGGCACACCTGACAGAAACTCCCGCGGATACTAGATTTAATAACAGATCTTTTGAACAAAAATCATGTCTAGCATGAAATGCGTTTCCTGTGGAAAGAGCTTTTTCTCTCCAATGGGGTACAACAAATGCAATATCTGTCTCAAAAAGGAAGGCGGAGGCATGGACGGACACGAAGGACATGACTCCTGCGGCTGCGGTCACCACCACTAATTTTATTTCGTAAAAACATCAGTGCATTGGGTGCTTCTAGTACACGTTATGTAATACGTTGATCTTGATTTTGGCGTTTGTTCGCTTTTGATACAAAGATCTGAGTTTGTGGAAATGTGCTTGAGACGTATCTTATCCCTTCGTTTTGTCTTCTACAAGCTTGAATCTGGATAACTGCTTGTACAGTATGAATACTATCATGGCAATTATGACAAAGTCGATAACGTTTGCAATGAAATCGCCGTACTTGAAGTCCGAAGTAATTCCGGTTATTTGGTTTGTCACGGAATACTGGAGAGTCTTGAGGTCTCCTGACGGGAGGGCAAGGCCTATGATTGGGTTGATGATGTCAGTTACAAGTGCTGTAACCAGTTTTGATGATGCCGCGCCTATCACAAAAGCAATGGCAAGGCCAATTATTCCAAATGTCTTTAGAAAGCCAAAAAACTCGTCTATGAACCCTTTCTTTTCTGCTGGCTTTTCTGACATGCAAAATGTGCCATTTTGAGATATTTGCAATATGGTGGAATAATTGATTGGATCTTTTAGCTAAAATCTATGGGCTCAAATTGGAATTTTCTTGCTGTTTGAGAAGAGGCTTGCGGATCTTAGGAACACTGCCTTGACGGTCTTGCACTCTATATCGCAGGATTCTGCGTCTCTGAGCTCAGATTTCATTCCAGTTGCGCGAATAATTGCGCAAAACATCGGAACCAAGGCTGCCCGCCCCCCATACGCGGTCTTTCCGTCCACGAACCAGAACATTTCAAGCGCGCTAGAGTCAAGAATCTGAGTTCTCAGCTTTTCCCCAAGATCAGTGTAGTGTCCAACGAGAAAAAGCCTGCCCCTTGAGAGGAAATTGACTATTTTAGCAAACTTGATGCAAAGATAGCACTTGTTGTCGTATATGACAAGTGGAACCATCTTCTGCAGATCCATGACATCCTTAGGCGCAATCGAGATAAAAAATTTTAGAAATAGCTTTTTATTGATTTGTACGGAGCTTTC
Source organism: uncultured Candidatus Nitrosotenuis sp. (assembly GCA_964515435.1). Taxonomy (GTDB): domain Archaea; phylum Thermoproteota; class Nitrososphaeria; order Nitrososphaerales; family Nitrosopumilaceae; genus Nitrosotenuis. Next base: position 11,256 of record CAZETC010000022.1, on the reverse strand, counting down.
AATCATGGGCTGGAAAATTTACCAGTTGATTTTGCAGTTTGGTTAGATATGGGCCTTAATTACTATCAAATTAAAAAAAATGTCAGAAAAGCGCGCAAGCTTGTGATTCGGGGAACCTCAATTGCAGGCTCTGGACATCCCGGAGGGTCATTTTCCATGGCGGAGATATTGGGATGCATTTTCTTTAAGCACCTGCGTTATGACCCAAAAAACCCAAACTGGGAAGACAGGGACAAGTTCATTCTATCCAAAGGACATGCATCACCTGGACTATTTTCGAACATGGCAGTTGCAGGATACTTTGATCCATCGCAGCTCGATACTCTAAGACAATTTGGAAGCAAGCTTCAGGGGCACCCTGACTTGAAGTGCCCTGGTGTGGAATTTTGCGGAGGCTCGCTTGGAATCGGGCTTTCTTTTTCAATCGGATCCGCGCTGGCAGCAAAAATTGATGGGAAACAAACTAGAATTTTTACCGTATTAGGTGACGGGGAGACGGACGAAGGCCAAGTGTGGGAGGCAGCTATGACTGGAGTGAAATACAAGGTGGATAACCTTACTGCTATTTTGGACAGGAATTTCATCCAGCAGGACTCTTACACGGAAAAAATAATGCCACTTGACGAGGAACTTGCCGGAGACGATCTATCAGAAATGTGGAGAGACGCGAGTCGCTGGAAGACAGGTGACAAGTGGCGTTCTTTTGGCTGGAATGTAATAGAGATTGACGGCCACAGAATAGAGCAGATAGACAACGCCATAAAAAAAGCAATGCAGACAAAAAGAATTCCGTCAATTATCATCGCAAGGACGGTTAAAGGAAAGGGGGTGGAGCACATGGAGGATAATCCAAAATGGCATGGCCAAGCGCCAAAAAAGGAGTTTGTGCCAATAATCGATATGGAGCTTGACTCCCAGTCCATGATTGCGCCTTCGATCATTGCAGGCGACATGATGAACTTGGAAAACGAGGTAAAGCGTTGCGTTGCGGGACGTGCAGATTACATCCACCTTGATGTAATGGATGGAATGTTCGTTCCAAACAAGACCTTTGATCACGTAAAAATCAAGGAGCTAAGACCACTTACCGTCATTCCGTTTGATACACATCTGATGATTAACGAGCCGCTCAAGCATGTGCGGGATTATGTGGACTCTGGGTCTGATATAATTACGGTTCATGCAGAGGTATGTGAAGGAACAAGCTTTGGAGAAATACATGACATCTTGAAGGCAAACCAGGTTGGAGTAGGTCTTGCAATAAATCCAGACACCGAGATGCCAGAATGGTCGCTCCAATTCATACCAAAGCTTGATCAGGTGATAGTCATGTCCGTGGTTCCAGGAAAGTCTGGCCAGAAGTACATCGAAGGCACACACGAAAAAACACAGCGGCTGGCCAAAACTTTGAATCAGCACAACTTTGATGGATACATTGAAGCCGACGGCGGCGTGACCATTGATAACATTGGTTCTTGTTTTGCAGATGGCGCGCGTGCCTTTGTTGGTGGTTCTGCAATAATTGGGCAGTCAGACGTACGTGGAATAATCCGTGAGTTTAGGGCAAAGATAGCGCATGTTAGGCGTAAAATGCTGATTCAAAAGGCCTACGAGCTTGGGGGAAAGGACTTGGTATCAAAGTGGATTGAACTTCATGCGGTTGGAGACAAAAAGAACCAACTGAGCATGATCGCAAGGGAGCTTGGATACACTTGAGTGCGCAAATGGGAGATATGCGAACTGCATATGGAAAGGCACTAGTTGACTTGGGGGAGGAAAACCAAAACATCGTAGTTTTAGGTGCAGATACCACGGATTCTCTGAAAAC
>CAZETC010000022.1:9146-9418 GCA_964515435.1 uncultured Candidatus Nitrosotenuis sp. | reverse complement strand
CAGGCCTTGCAATGTCTGGAAAGACTGCCTTTGCAAGCACATATGCGATTTTTCTGCCCGGCCGTTGCGTCGATCAAATACGAAACGCCATAGCATATCCATCACCTGGAGACAAAAAGGGACTCAATGTCAAGCTAGTGGTATCTCATGGAGGAATATCGGTAGGCGCAGATGGTGGGTCTCACCAGCAAATAGAGGACATTGCGATAATGCGGGCCATTCCACACATGTCTGTTCTGATACCTGCCGATTCTGTCGCAGTCTCAAAGCTT
>CAZETC010000022.1:4048-9136 GCA_964515435.1 uncultured Candidatus Nitrosotenuis sp. | reverse complement strand
ACATGAGAATGGCGCGTTCTGCGACTCCAATAGTACATTCCGAATCGCAGGAATTTGAAATTGGAAAGGGAATAACTATGCGAGATGGCAACGACTGTACCATAGCTGCAACCGGAATTACTGTGCAGATGGCACTTGAAGCTGCAGACTCGCTCAAAAACGAGGGGATTTCAGCTAGGGTGATAGATTTTTTTTGTATAAAGCCAATTGATTCTACATTACTTGAAAATTCAGCTAGAGAAACAGGATGCATTGTGACGTGCGAAGAACATAACATCATGGGCGGGTTTGGCTCTGCAGTTTCCGAAGTGGTATCAGAAACATATCACGTGCCTATCAAGCGCGTGGGGGTCAATGACAGGTTCGGCGAGTCTGCGCGTGACAATGAAATTCCACTGTTGCTTGAAAAACATGGCATAACATCAATTAATATAGCAAAAGCAGTTAAGGAAGTAATAGGCAAGAAAAGAAAATGAAGATCTTTTTAGACACTGCAAACCTCGCATCAATCAAAACTTACAACGACATGGGATTGCTTGACGGCATTACGACAAATCCCTCGCTCCTGGCAAAGGAGGGCGGCGATCCGCAGAAAACAATGGAGGAGATAGTCAGAGTTGTAAAAGGCGACGTCTCCCTTGAGGTTGTCAGTACCGAATATTCAGGAATGATAGAAGAAGCCCACAGACTCAAAAAATATGGCGCAAACGTCGTAATCAAGGTGCCAATGACTGCTGATGGTCTTAAAGCCTGCAAGCATTTGTCCGGAGAAGGAACTTCAGTTAACGTTACACTAGTGTTTTCGCCAAATCAGGCGGTTTTAGCAGCAAAGGCTGGCGCAAAATATGTGAGTCCATTCATTGGGCGTCTTGATGATATAGGCCAAGACGGGATGGCACTAATCGCGGAAATAAAGCAGATCTTTTCAAATTACAATTTCAAGACTCAGGTCTTGGTTGCCTCGATCAGGCACCCAATGCACGTAGTAGAGGCAGGTAAAATCGGTGCAGATGTTGTGACACTGCCGCCTGATGTCTTGGGAAAAATGCTAAAGCACCCCCTTACCGATACAGGTCTCAAGAACTTTTTGGCAGACTGGGAAAAACTAAAGCAGGAAAACCCCAAAGTCCAGATCTAGCCACGACTTTTATCTTTCTTACCATCATACCTTGTGGCCTAAAAAATAAACACATCTGATAAATATGAGGAGAAAACCAGTAAAATAAAATGGACCGAGGATCGATTATGGTAAAATTTCGATTCGACGGAGATGACAAGTCGCAAATCGGCGAATTCACCTATCAGCAGTATGACAACATGAAAGCCCTTCCAATCGTAGTAGAGTGTAAAATTGTGCTAAACGAGCAGCCAACTTTGACCATTGCTGATACAGAACTGATTAACGAAAAAATCGTCCAAGCCTGTAAGGCAGATAGATCTCACGCTTCAAACTTGTCGAAATAGGACTTATCGTACGAGCAATAAACTCAAATCGCTTAAAAACCACGCATATCTGACCAATCCATGGACGACAATGCACATAATTCTCAAATCATAAAAATTGCTGATCTACTAATCAAAGACAAAACCTCCTTGGACGAGCAGGATCCAGTGAAACTGCAAAAATATACGGACTTTGCAAAATCAAAATTCAACCTATCTGACGATGACTCTAGCCAACTGGTCAACGAGGCATTCCTCTATCTGAAGCTAAAAAGCGCAAAAGACTATGATCCGCTCCAGGAAGCTGACAAGTTCGGGGCAGGATTCAGCTAGTCACTGATCGTAAATCATTAGCTGTTTTTCTTCAAGCAAAGAATGCAGGTTGTTTACAGAACGATACACGTCTGCCTCCTTTTTTGCACCCGTACATACAAGTTTTCCAGACGCAAACAAAAGTATCACGGTCTTTGGATCAAGCATTCTGTGAATCAGTCCTGGGAACTGTTCTGGCTCGTACATGCTTCTTGGCAGTGTCCTTGCAGCATGTTCTAGGTGTATTTTTCCGCCCAAGTTAATTGCAGCAACGATATTTTGTACAACAATCTCTGCATCATTTTTAATCTTGATACCGCCCTTTCGCAATCTATCGACCACGGTCTGCACCGCTTTTACTGCCATCTCTTCTGATTTTGCACCGGTGCACACCATCTTGCCAGTCCTGAAAATCAGAGTGGCAGTTCTAGGCGTTTTCAATCTAAACACAAGGCCTGGGAACTGGTCTGGATGGTATTCAGTGTCTGGAAACTTTTTTGTTACTTCGTTTAGGTCGATTTTCTGGTCAACTGACGCAGATGCAACGACATTTTCTATGCTTACAATGGGCTTTGTCTGTGGCATTTGTGGTTTTTAAATAGCCCCTTTATATATACAAATCAGTGGTGGTTAATCCACTTGGTGCGATATTCCTCATCAAATATTTCTGATGTAATATCGTCATCCTTGGGCCTAACATCCTTCAAATTAACATCAAAGAACCCCAGCTTTCCCTTGTGCGGTACCGGGATTGAAAATTTTTTTGCGTTTTTTAGCAAAAACCCGTACTTGGAATCAGAAAATTCGTGGCCTGCAAAGTGATGCTTTTGATCAAGCTGCCACTCTTTCTGCGTTTTGTAAATTTTGACATCATAAATTGTGGCCTTGCCGACTATGGCACCCACAATTAGTGACTCCTCGTCAATTCCAAGCCTTTTACAGTCATCGCTTTTGATGCTAAGGGGGGAGTGAACCAAGAACTCGCCGCGATATCGCGTGTCCCACGAGCGAAGCTCGATAGTCTTTTTTCCTCTTACAATCAGATCGGCAAAAGGCTGGGAGACTGATAGGCACTTGAACGTGGACATCCAGGCCCGCTACCTATCATATCTTTATAATACTTTATTGCGCACTATACAGCAGTGGAGAAAATTGCAGGAAAATAAAGCAAGTAACATTGACAGCTCTCTGCTTGAGCATTTTCAACAAGAGATATGGAGTAAGGTCCCTCATCTGGACGAAAAAGAGGGCGAAGCAAAGGTTGTCAACGCAACACCGCTGATTGATATTACTGAAGATTTGAAAGAATGTGCAAAAAACGTGTACAATCTGAATCTTGCCGATGCAGATCTGAAAGTTTTCGGCAAGTTCGATTCAAACTTGCTAGCAGGCTCGATTAAAGTCAGGCCTGCAGTCCACATAATCCATGACGCCATTGTTACAGGGAAGCTTAGGAGTGGACAGACAATAATCGAAGCTACTTCAGGTAATTTTGGGATAGCCCTTGGGCAGTTATCTAAACTTGGACTGAGTGTAGTTACGCTTGTCTCAAGAAAGCTACAGGAGGGAGTCTTTGAAGAATTGAGAAACGAGAATATACGCATCATGGATCTTGACATGGATATCTGCCCTGCTCCAGGAATGAAGGGCAACCCAAATCTCTTGGCCGCAAAAGCAACCGCTGCTAATATTCGCTCACAATTATCTGAGCTTGGGTTCGACCCTGCAATTTTTGATAAAGCAAGCGCTGAGGTAGAATCGCTTTTAGCTAGCCAAGACATCATAAACTTGGCAAAGTTTCTTGCCAAGATCTATGGTTGTTTCTGCCCAGAACAATATGACAACGAACTGAACATTGATGTACATAGAACTGTTACCGCAGCTGAGATAGACCAACAATTACACGAAAAAGGAAATTCGCTGGCAGACTTTAGAATTGTCTGTACCTTTGGTACGGGCGGCACGTCTGGCGGCTTGAGCAGATACATGTCTGAAAAACATGGAAAAAAGTCTGTGCATGTAGTATTTCCACCTAGCACTCAAGATGTTGCAGGAATTAGGACAAAAGACAAGGCAGCTGGTTTGAAGTTTTACGAGCCTGAGATATATGCTGGACAACATGAAGTAGATTTCGAGCAGGCAAAACACCTTCTAAAGTTTTTTGTAGACAAAGGTTACGACATAGGCGAAAGCAGTGCTCTTGCACTTTATGCGGTGATACAGATGGCAAACTTTGGTGGCGGTGGAAAGTTTGTCGTAATAGTTGCAGATGGAATACAAAAGTACAAAAAGAATCTGGAAGAAATGGCAAAGAAGCAGAACCGTACTCAGGTCTCCCTGCAGGAAGCTGTATCAAACATAGGTAGCTATGACAGAGTAATCTGGATTCATACCCAGTATACTCCACGCGAACAAGGAATAGAGCTAATCGCAAAATCTCTTGGCGTTGATAAAAGCAGCATCTCTGTGCCAAAGGCAAGAACCGTGGAGCAACTCTTGGCAACACAACAAATTCCAGAAGAGCTAAGTAAATCTCTGCAAGGGTCTAAAGGCAAGTCGTTGCTTGTTTGCATGGCTGGGAATACTTCGTTGATGGCTGTTAAGGTTCTTGCTAGCAAAGGCATTGTAACTGAAAGTTTGACTGGTGGGATAACAGCACTACCTCAAGGAAAAGACAGACCACTTCCTGAATTGATCAGAGTAGCTACCGAATAATAGGACAGTATCGTTTCTCTACCCGAGAATCATTTTCATTGATTAACATACTCACAAATCAGAGATAAACTCTAGGCGGAAAACTTCTACCATTTCTATGTCTATATTTAATTTAGTCATGAAACATGTATCAAAATTAGAATTTGTGATTAGCTTGTCTGCAGCACGCTAAGAACCCGGTTTGGTATGTCCTTTAGTCTTGACACTGCCAGAGTTTTCTCATACTCCAAATATTTCAAGTTGCTAGCAATTTTTGTTGCGCCAAAGGTGTCATGGCCCACACCTATTGCCACCATTTTGATTCCAACTGCCTTTAGAGATTTCACCATTGCACGAACTGCATCAGGATCTGACGGCTCACCGTCAGACAGTGTCAGAAAAATGTCGGGCTTTTTTGATCTCAAAATGGGATACATTTTTTGATATACGTCGGCCAAGGGCGTTCCTCCGTTTGCATCTATCTGTGCCAGTCTTTTTGCGCACGCGTTGTTCCATTTCGTGTCTTCTGGCTTTACCAGCCAGCACACTACCTGTTTTTGCGTGGTGTTAAAGGCATAGACTGAGAATCTTATCTTCAAAAACGACAAGACCTCGCACAATGCAACTGTGACCTTTTTG
>CAZETC010000022.1:0-4038 GCA_964515435.1 uncultured Candidatus Nitrosotenuis sp. | reverse complement strand
CCCTCCAGCTGGTCTTCCACTCCTTGAACCGTGTCTTGAGGTTTGAGATCAAGTCCTGATCATATATTCTGGTTTCATCCACGTTTGTAGAGCCTGGAACCTGTATGCCAATGGGCTCGCTGCCGATACCCTTGTTCTGGTTTTTCTTGTTCTCTTGTTTTACCACCTGGAACTCTTCGGCTACTGCCTTACCAGACATGACGTTTTGCACGTCGATCTTTCCAAAGTCTGCTTCTCTGTTTTTTGCAATTTTCTGCAACGCTTTGAGTAGGTCTTCAGGCGTAACTAGGAGGCCTGGGCCCTTCCATGGAACGGAAAGCGGAATCGTCACCAGCGCATCAATGTCCAGAATGCTCAGGATTTCTGGAACCTTTTTCTCAAGCCACTCTGTGTCGTGGTTTTTTTCCAAGGACTCGCTCAGAATTTCCTTGGAGCGCGTTACTGCCCTTCGTATCTTTTCATGGTGGCTTGGCTGCAGCTCGCCCTTCATGTCGCCAAACAAAAAGTATTGGTAAAACGCCTCGACAATTCTCGTCTTTCCCTGTACGTTTGCAAGATTTGGGCGATAAATCCATGAACATCCGTAGCTGAAGATCATCTCCTCGTCCATTCCGCGCCAAATTTTTCTGCCAAGAAGCTCGATTCGCCGCGTTTCAAGCGTATTGAGTATGAATCCAAACGCATGGTCGTTACTCAAAATCTTTTTGCAGTACTTGATACGCATGGATTCGTACCAAATTGACGTTCTAAATTGCCTGTATCTCTCAAAATCTCCACCCATGTATCGCTCCGGAGCAAGCAGGCTGATCTTGTTTTCTTTTAGTTTGCTCTGATTTTCCTTTTTGTCTGAGAACTCTACTACGAGCTTTTCTTTTTGCGCCCAGCGTCTTGCCAAAAACGTGGCAATCTCAACTAGCGTGTCGTTTCTAAAGTGTAAGGATTGCATTAGCTACCAAACATCGACGTGATGATGTCGTTTACCTTTTGATATTCGACATTTCCCCACTGTGCGTACACGTTTGCAAACACGACGTTTGCCGACTTTTTCGCATCTACTCCGGAGTCTAGAAGCTTGCCAAACGCAATTGTCTCTCGAAGGCTGGGAGAATAATACAATTCCTCAACTGATGCCGCCTCGCGCAAAGTGTTTGCAAGCTTTATTCCCTGGAGCAGCTTGTCGTCATGCGATCCGGAAACGTACCTCTTTACTATCTCTAGTTCTGTCTGCTCCGGAGGATAGTCAAGACGAATTCTTACCGGGAACCTGCTTAGTATCTGCGGGGGGAGCTCCTTTGTTCCGACATGTGTCAGGGGATTAATCGTTGCAATGACAAACCATTTCTTGTCAGCAGTGATAAGCTCGCCAGTTGACTCTTTTAGGACAATCTGTCTTCTGTCGTCTAGTGCCTCATCAAGCCTAAGTAAGACATCTGCTTCTGCGGCATTGAGCTCATCTAAATAAAGCATGCTTCCGTCCTTCATTGATTTTATCAAGATGCCCTCATCAAATCCGACTGTTCCCTCTGTCAGGGTTTTGGTGCCGACCAGATGGCTCTCGCGGGTTCTCAAGCTAAAGTTGATTGATTCTAGGCTTGCGCCCTTTTTTGCTATAAACTCGCGGACAAGCGAGGTCTTGCCAGTGCCCTTTGGGCCGATAATTAGGACAAACAGGCCGGACTCATACGCCTTGTTTAGAACCTCTAAGGAATTGTTCCAGTCAAGATATGTGGGCGCACGTAACATGATTCTGAGAGGTGCTATACTTTACTTAAATTATTCAGTTGTCCCACTTTGCCAAGTGGTCATAGGAATCCTGCATCGTTTTTAGAAGCTTTTTGTGCCATTCCTCAAATCCTTCAGGCGTCTTTGGGTAATTGGCATAGTGCTCTGTGAGCCACTTGTTTTGGCTAGTCGTGTACCGTAACCCGTCTGCAAGCTTTTTGTTTAGTGCGCCTCGAATAATCATTCCCATTTTTCCAATCATGGAAAAATCCGGGTGCTCGCCTTTGCTGATTGCCTCAACGTCAAGATTTCCCATAAAGTGCTTCATGCCATAATCGATTTGATCATTTGTGAGCATCTGGAGTAGTCTCCTGAAAACCTCAAGGCCGGCTGTCTTGTACCCATATTCTTTTACATAATCAACGTTGTACTGCCAGAGTCCTTTTTCTGTGACATCACCTGACTGTATGGCGTCAACTACGTTTTTGCCGATTATGGTTCCGGCAATCAATGCAGGACCGATTCCACCAGCATCTAGCGGTTTTGGCATCCACGCCGAATCGCCAACTAGCATGAAGCCATTTGCAACCATGCAATCATTTTGTCTTCGTACTGATACTTGGAAGTTTCCAGTGGCATTGTTTGCATCTTCCAGATCAGTTGAAAGCCTTGGGTTCTTGATTGCGCGGTTTCTTGCAACGTACTGGTTTATCAGGCTGGTGACATCGTCGTGTTTCCCGAGTCGCTTGTTTCTTTTGTCAAGAATGGTTTTTTCTACACCGAGGCCGATGTTTACTTTGTTTTTGCCTTTTGGAAAGACCCATCCGTATCCGCCAGGTGCAATGTCCTGGTCTAGATGAATCAGGCAATAATCAGGATCAAACTCTGAGAGGTCGTCTTGACCATGATCAAAATACATGATGTGCCTTCCAGTTGACTCTAGATCGGTTCGCTCGATTTTCTTTTCCATTCGAGTCGTGTTTTTGATTCCGTTTCGCAGCATCGAGGCAACGCCGGTCGCGTCAATTACAACCTTGGCAGTTTTTTTGTACGGCTCGTTTGTCTTTCTATCTGTACCAAATACACCAATCACTTGGTTTTCATCATACAGCAGACCATTCAGGTTAACCTCAAAATCAACACTAATTCCGCGCTTTAGCGATTCCTTGTACTGGGTTTGAGGGAGCACCTGCCTGTTTAGGAGATATCCGTCACCATCAAATGGAATAGATGTCTCCCTGTCTGGCGAGAGCGCCATGACCCCCTTTACCTTGTGCTCAAGCTCCGGCTTGCCCCAGGTGACGCTGATTTTTTTCCCCATGTAGTCGACTGCCTCTCCTGATACTGCGTCGCCGCAGATCCATCCATTGATGGATTTTCGGCCAAGCAAGATTGGAGGGTTTCTGTCTATTACAAGAATTGAGATGTTTTGTTTAGAGTAATGTGCAGCAGACTGTGCGGCCACCATTCCTGCAAGTCCGCCCCCAGCTACAATCAAATCGTAATCTGTTTTCAACTATCAAACAGCTGAAACTACATTATTTAAAACAATCTTGAAATTTTTTGGGTCAGATCGTCGCGGCGTCTTCACAGCTGCGTTGCTCAGACTGGAGCGGCTTGTAGCTCTTCATTCCCAACTCTATACTACATTAAATCGTATTAAATCGTGCCATTGAGAATTTCAAAATAAGTCTTGAGCAGATCCTTTTGCACGTAGATTGGCGTGTAGATTTTCAGCTTGATTGGGTCCTCGTCTGCAAGCGTTATTTTTCCTTGGACTAACTCGTGCTTTGAAATTCTCAAGTGCAGCGCCGAATCATCGCACCTGTTTTCCAGGTCTTCTAAAACCAAAGAAATTTCGTCCTTTGACATTTCTGACACTAACGTCTTGACAAATCTTTTTGCTAGCTTTTTTTTCAGCTTGCACAAAACAAGGGAAATCGGGTTCTCATAGTGGCCCTGCAGGTTCTGCACGGAAAATTCTTCCCTGTCTACACCAAACACATCCTTGAATGCAGAAAATATTTTTTCCAGGTCTTCGGTTGCGTGAACGATAACTTGGATGTCTACCTCAAGCTTTCTTTCCATGAGAGAAATTCTATGCTTCTAGCAGTGTGACTTGGGCTTCAGCAGTTCTGATGAGTTTTACCTTTTCTAGGCCTACATGCCTCATTCGTATGACCTTCTTTGCTGCAGCCATGATATCAGAATTGATCTTTCCATAGCAGGTTGCCTGCACGAACTGATCAATTGTCATCTCTGAGATGGTCTTGTTCATTACGTCCTTTGCGATTAGTCGCAGCGCGTGCTTTCTTG
>CAZETC010000021.1:16978-18617 GCA_964515435.1 uncultured Candidatus Nitrosotenuis sp. | reverse complement strand
GTATAGTCTTCCTGTTTGTCGTCTGGAATCAGCAGATCTGATTTTTAGTATGCCAAAATGAATCGCGCATGAAACACAGTACCATTTTAGAACTTTTGGTGCCGCAATGTATGCTCCCTGAGCCCTTAGCTCCTTTGCAAGTGATGCCTCTACCAAATTGAGTCTTGATGTGACTTTTTTTGCCTTGTCTTTTGGAACCGTAGCACCACAGTTTGTACACTGGATTCGGTCAGACGAACCTTTTCCGCCCTTACGTCTACCCCTGCTTGCACGCTTTAATGGCATGAGTCTACTCAAAGATGCCTCTTTATAATTCTGTAGGGGTTTTAGCTCTATTCCGGTTTGTGGCTTACCATGTACACTGCAAACTTGTTGTCAGCATCTATGGCATAGTCAGCTATTTTTTTAAAAGAGTATTCTTTTATTCCTTTTACTTTTTCGTATAACGATTCGCTTACCACCATCGTGTTCGGATTTGCTAGCGAGTTAATCTTGGAGCAGGCATTCACGGTAGTGCCGAAAATATCATCAATTGTAGATGTGGCAACTATTGCGACCCGAACTGGGCCATACGTAGCACTTATCCTGTAGCTAATTTCTGGCAAGTACTCGTTTCTAAGATTATCATTGATCATTTCTCTTGCGTCAATTACCTTCATGCAGCAGTCAAGTACCTGCTTAAATGGTTCGGTATCTTCCAAGTCGGTCTTTGGAAAATAATACAACAGCGCATCTCCTATGTTTTTTACTACGATACCGTTGTTTTGCGTAATTACCGTGGCCGCAGAATTTAGAAATATAGAGTAAAACTTGGCTGTCTGTAGGTCTGATAGCTTTGAGGTAAGCCTAGTCGAGCTTACGATGTCTACAAAGCAAACACAATAGTTGGAACTGTACTGGGAAAACTGGAGTAGTATGTCTTTTTGCTGCTTGATGGTGTCTTCACGCTCCTTTATTTTGAGAAGCGAATCCTGGATTTTTTCTGCCATCTGATCAAATGATCTTGAAAGCTGGCCTATCTCGTCACGAGTCGTGATGTTAGTTCTGACGTCAAAATCCCCGCGGGATAGAAGATTTGCTGCGTTTTTTAGCCTTATCAGCGGCTTTGAAATCCGCTTTGAAAGATAATAGGCCACTATTCCTACTGTTAATGTTATCATTACGCCTAGTAGAATTACGCTTTCTCGTAGGTTTGATACAGGCTCGAATATCTCGTCGTCGTCTATTTCCACAAGAAGAACCAGCCCCAAATCTTTCATGCAATTTGAGGCCCCAAGAACCAGCACTCCGCGATAATCAGAGTATAATCCATGATAGTCCTGCCCACTCTCAAAGCAGAGGCCGACTGGCATGGTTTCTACTTTCTGTTTGAATGCGGTATTTTCACCGAATCTTGATTCCGAAACAAACACCTTGTCTGTATTTACAATATATGCCTCACCAGATTCACCCAGTCCAAGTCTGTTCATCAAAACTTGATCAATCGTCTGGGTGTTCACAGTAACTATTGCGACACCAATGCCCTCTTTGTCTTTTGAATTGTCAAAAATTGGTGTAACCAGTACAAGTTTTCTTTTTCCGTCACTACCAAGTGTTAGGTGTGCAAAAGATCCCGTTTTTCCTTTGATAAATATTGGAT
>CAZETC010000021.1:16083-16968 GCA_964515435.1 uncultured Candidatus Nitrosotenuis sp. | reverse complement strand
TATTGGATCATCTGCGAAATTCTTCTTTTCCCTTATGCTTAGCAATGAAAAAAGCCTTTTACCTTCGCTGTTAATTATCTCGACGTTTTCAAGATCGTTTAGTCCTCCGATAGTTGTTTCAAAGGCCTGAATTTCTATTAGAAAGTCGATTCTTCTCTCAGAAATTTTCATTGCAAATTTTGTGTCGTCTTCGATCATCGATATTTCATTTATGAGGTTTTTTATCATCTGGTCGTCTGCAATGACCTGAATTTGTTGGATTTTGGAGATCAGTACAGCCCGAATAGAGTCCGCTCTGATTGCGGACTGGCTTGCTAGCTGGTCCATCACCCGTTCCTCAATTATGATGTTTGCGTAATGAAATGAAAGGAAAACCGTGACTCCTATCCCAACCAATGAAACCATCATGACTAGGGCTACTAGCTTCTTGTCTAGGGTGACCGGGATTGGGCTTCTCATGGCTACGAAAGAAGCCAATTGGCATATCTCTTTTTCTAAGATTCCTACAAATCGGATTTATTCTAGTGGTTAGTATGATATCTCATGAAGGGCTTGTGCCACGTTTGCCTTTGCTCAAATGTGGAACTGTTCATGGAACGGGGCCAAATAATGTGCAAGTCGTGTTTTGAAAAGCAAAAAACTAAATCCGCAGACAAGTGAGCATGTAAAGTGAAACTCGGGATATTTTCTCACTGTACAATAGATGAGATCAAGATTGCTGAAGGCACGTATGAGAGGCCTGGAGGGCCTGGCTGCTATTGCGGATTAGCCGCAAGAAATCTCGGCTTTGATGTAGAGCTTGTGACAAAATTTGGGCCTGACTTTGGTTTTTTGAGTGAGCTGCAAAAAAACAAGATCAAGCTAGACAACGCACAGTCAGAAAAG
>CAZETC010000021.1:14263-16073 GCA_964515435.1 uncultured Candidatus Nitrosotenuis sp. | reverse complement strand
TCGACTGGAAATAGCAGGCGCAGACAGAACGCTATGGCTACAAAACCTTTGTGACGAAATAGAGTACAAAAAAATTGATGCAGACGGAATTCTCATCAGCCCTGTCTTTAACGAAATAGCAAAGTCGACATTAGACAAAATAAAAAAAGATTCTGATCTAATAGCGCTTGACCCGCAGGGGTTTCTACGCCGAACTAATGACAAGCAGATATTCTTTGAAAGAACAGAGCTTGACCTGTCTGGAATATCTGTGCTAAAATCCGATCCTGGAGAGGCCTTTCACCTTACTGGACTGGAGGGAATTGAGGGCGTACTCGCGCTGCACAAAAAAGTCAAGCACTTGTTGTACACGAACAAGCGCGACGTCTCATTATTCCACAACGACAAGCAATACTCCCTTAAGCTTCCTAACATGGATATTTACGATACCTCCGGGGTTGGCGATATTTTCACAGCGACGTTTTGCTGTACACTGTTAAAAGAAAGAGACATTTTGTGGGCGTTAAGCTTCGCAGGAGGGGCCGCACAAGCTGCTCTGGAATCAAAGGAGATTGGACTTGATAAGGTTCCACCACGAGGGGCAACTGAGGCAAACGCGTCCTATTTTTATAACACAATCAAGTTCGAAGACATCTAATTTTTATTATATCATAATGGGTTAATGATTCGTGCAAATCGGAATCTCTGGGATAGGTCCATTAGACAATGCGGTAAAGACAATAAAGACCATTCTTGACGATTACGGGATATCATCCACATACGTGGGCTACAAGTCCAGAAAGGACATTGATCTCATAATAGTTGCAGGCGGGGACAGGGGCGTTAGAAATTATTTCCACAAAACACAAGATCCGCAGATTCCAATCCTTGGAGTAAGCGAATCAGAATCAAGCGGGTTTTTGGCCCAAGTTGATTTAAAAGAATTTCCGGCATACGTGAGCAGAATAAAAAAAGGAGATTATGACATGTCTGAGTTCACAAGGCTCGGTGTCAAAATAGACGGCAAGCCAGTCTATCCGGTACTGAATGATGTTGCAGTTTTTCCATCAAAAAGCGCAGTCCTGATGGAGCATATTTTGCGCATAAACAACGAGGAGGTTTGGCACGACAGCAGCGATGGCGTCATCATATCAACTCCGATTGGTTCTTCTGCATACTCCATGTCTGCGGGAGGACCGATGATATTTCAGGACTCGCCTGTATTTGGAATCGTGTCTGTGAACTCACTAGACATTACCAGACGACCTCTAATAGTGAATGATACTGGGCTTATAGAAGTGGATGACGTTTCTTCAAGGTTGTTTTGCGAAGTTGTCTTGGACGGTGTAGACAGATTCAGGATTAACAATACATTAGAATGTACAAAATCTATGCCTTCTGCAAAGATAATAAAAATGAAAAAATATTCCACTGCAGTATCTGCCCTAGCAAAGAAGGTAAAGCTGGCAGAAGAACTGCTAAACATGCCACCAAGCTCGAAGCTTCTCCTAAAAACGCTCGAATACGAAGGCTCGATGACGCAGCGGGAGCTTGCCGCAAAGACCCTTCTTCCTGACAGGACAGTTCGCCTCGCGCTGAGTCACCTCTTGGACAAGGGATACGTCAAAAAGAAGGTATCCATTCGTGACGCAAGACAGAAAATCTACGAAATCTCGAAAATGGATTAGCTTGCAGCAGCCCTGATAAAGGCCTCAAATGACTCTTCTGGGTATCCAGGCCTGCTGTTGAATTCAGGGTGAAACTGAACACCAATGTAGAACTTGTGCGATGGAATCTCTAATATTTCCATTCTTTTAGAGTTGTCACTTTC
>CAZETC010000021.1:13803-14253 GCA_964515435.1 uncultured Candidatus Nitrosotenuis sp. | reverse complement strand
ATCTCGTGTTTATTTCGTATCTGTGTCTGTGGCGCCGCATGACCTTGCTTGAATTGTATGTCTTGTGCGCTATGGTGTTTTGCTTTACCAGTACCTCATGAGCTCCGAGTCTTAGCGAGCCACCCATATTTGAGATGGTTTTTTGCTCTGGCAACAAATCCACAATCGGATTTGTCGTATTTGGATCAATCTCAGTCGAATTTGCGTCGCTGAAATTACAAACAGAGCGGCCAAATGCGATTGCGGCCAGCTGAAACCCAAAACATATCCCAAGATACGGGATGTTTTTCTTCCTTGCAAAATCTGCAGTCCTGATGATTCCTTCTGCTCCCCTCACCCCAAATCCACCTGGCACGAGTATCCCGTTATACCCTGATAGCTTCTCAACATTTCCATTAATCGTCTCAGAGTCAATCCAATCTATTGATACATTTTTACCAATTTTTGCCC
>CAZETC010000021.1:12782-13793 GCA_964515435.1 uncultured Candidatus Nitrosotenuis sp. | reverse complement strand
GATTTACACTCACATAGCTATCGGCAAGTGTCACGTATTTTCCGACCATTGCTATTTTGACTTGGCCAGAGCTGATGTCAAACGAGTTTATTATGGCATTCCACTTGTCCCAGTTCGCAGACGAATTGAGGAGACCTACCTTACCAAACTTTGTAAATATTGTATCTACCAATCCCTGGTCATACAAAATCTGTGGAACCATGAAAATCGATTTCACGTCATGGCATGAGAATACGTCATTGGAAGTCACATTTGTGAACATTGATATCTTTTTCTTTGTAGATTCGTGCAGCGGAGTGGAACATCTCACCGCAATCAAGTCTGGCTGAATTCCTATTCTTCGCAGCTCCTGTACGCTGTGTTGCGTTGGTTTTGTTTTCTGCTCGCCTACCACGTCAAGTGACGGCGCCAGGGTCACGTGGACAAAAATGATGTTTTGCGGCCCGTCTTCCAGCCTTAGCTGTCTTAATGCCTCCAAGAAGGGGAGGCTTTCTATATCGCCAACAGTTCCTCCACATTCCACTACCAAAACATCGAGTTTTTCGTCTTCGGCAATTTTTCGAATTCTGCGCTTTATCTCATCAGTTACATGAGGAATAATCTGCACGCATACGCCAAGGTACTCGCCTTTTCTTTCTGCCTCTATTACGGACGAATATATCTGAGCAGTCGTTATGTTGTGGGATTTTGCCAGGTTCTGGTTCAAGAATCGCTCATAGTTTCCAATGTCCATGTCACATTCCCCACCGTCTTCTGTGACAAAGACCTCGCCATGTGCTATCGGATTCATGGTTCCAGCATCATAATTCAGGTAGGGGTCTATTTTTACGCAGGAAACCCTCTGATTTGATAATTGTAGTAGTTTTGCAATAGATGACGTGACTACGCCCTTTCCAAGGCCAGACATCACACCGCCAGTAACAAAGATGAATTTCGTCTGCACATTTCCAGATGGAAGATGCCATTTTTATTCTTTATCAGGACACAAAAATTTTAATGCGCATCTGGTGC
>CAZETC010000021.1:9605-12772 GCA_964515435.1 uncultured Candidatus Nitrosotenuis sp. | reverse complement strand
GTGTATGGGATAGAAAAACAAGATCTGGTAATAATCGGGGCAAACGTCACAACAATCGCTTTGAATATGATTTTGCTCGGACTGAAGGTAAAGTATTCTAAGAAGCCACAGTAGCGGCCTTTAGTTTTTTTGTAAAGGTGGAAACCGTCCGTTCAATTTTTTTTGGTGCTGTCTTTTCAACCAGTTTTATCAAGGCACTACCAATTATTGCCGCGTCTGCCCCACTTCTGACATATCTGGAAACATCTGACGGCGTTGATACCCCAAATCCTATTCCGACAGGGATTTTTTTCCCTGCTGCCTTTTTGGTGTTTCTGAGTGCGTCAATTGTGTATTTCTGAATTTTTGTTCTCATACCTGTCGTGCCAAATACGGAGACCAAATACAAAAATCCGGTTGTCTGCCTGACGATTTTTTCCAATCTCGGCCTTGTCGTGTTGGGGGAAACCAGGAAAACGGTATCCATTCCATGCTTTTTTGCCGCTTTCAGGTATTCCCTTGACTCTTCAACTGTCATGTCAGGAGTGATGAGGCCATCAATTCCGGCATTTTTTGCCATCTGAAAGAATCTGTCGTAGCCTTTATGATACAAAATGTTGGTATATGTCATCAATATTAGCGGGATTTCGCTTTCCTTTCGAATTTTTCTGACAAGATCAAAAAACTGGCCAATTTTTGCGCCTTTCTCAAGAGATACCGTGCTTGCGTTCTGAATTACGGGTCCGTCTGCAAGCGGATCTGAGAATGGAAAGCCAAGCTCGATTATGTCTGCGCCTCCGGCAACGAGCCCGCGTACTGCTGCAAGCGTGCTTGCATAGCTTGGGTATCCTGCCATAACATATGTGATTAGAGCCTTTTCCTTTTTTGAGGCAAGCTCTTTGAACTTAGCTTGAATTCTTGAAGTGTCTCTTGACATATTCCTCAACTACCTCCACGTCCTTGTCTCCTCTGCCTGAAAGTGTTACTATGATTGATTCTGATTTTGGTTTTGATTTTGCGATTTTTATTGCGTGAGCTATTGCATGCGATGATTCCAATGCAGGAATTATCCCTTCAGTTTTTGTCAGCAGCAAAAATGACTCGATTACTTCTCTGTCTGTTGCGCTGGTATACTTGACGCGTTTTTCGTCTTTCAGGTAAGAGTGCTCAGGGCCTACGCCTGGATAGTCAAGGCCAGCAGATATGCTGTGAGTTTCCTTGATCTGGCCTTCCCTGTCCTGTAACAGATACGTCATCATTCCATGCAATACTCCCTTGGAGCCGGCGCTAAGTGTTGCAGAGTGATGGCCTGACTCTAGTCCTTTTCCTGCCGCTTCGACTCCGATCATTTCAGAATCACTATCGATTAGCGGATAAAACGTCCCAATCGCATTTGATCCGCCGCCGACGCATGCTATTACCGTGTCTGGATTTTTTCCAATCTTTTTTGTTTGTTGGATTATTTCCCTTCCAATTATTGACTGAAAGTCCCTTACCATCACTGGGTATGGGTGCGGGCCTACTGCGGAACCAAGAAGGTAATACGTATCGCCTACGTTTGTAATCCAATCACGAATTGCCTCGTTTATTGCGTCCTTGAGCGTTTGCGAGCCGGCTTTGACCGCATGGACCTTACATCCTAGGAGATTCATCCTGTAGACGTTGAGTTTCTGCCTGACGGTGTCCTTGGATCCCATGTATATTTCGGCCTTTAGGCCCAGAGCCGAGCAAGCCATTGCCGTGGCTACGCCGTGCTGGCCTGCGCCAGTTTCTGCAATTATTCTGCCTTTTTTCATGCGTTTTGCTAAAAGGGCCTGTCCTAATGTGTTGTTTATTTTGTGGGCGCCACCATGAAGAAGGTCTTCGCGCTTGAGATAGATTCTTGCCCCACCGAGTTTTTCACTCAAGTTTTTTGCATAGTATAATGGTGTTGGGCGGCCGGCATATTCCGTTAGGTAATAGTTGAGCTCTTTTTTAAACGAGGGCTCGTTCTTGTATTTCAGATAGTTTTCCTCAAGCTCCTCGATTGCCGGAACAAGTGTCTCTGGGATGTACTTGCCGCCAAACTGGCCGAACCTTCCATCCTTTGGGAATTTGATTTTCATATTGCGTTCACCAAACTCCTAACATTTTGCACAATATCCTGGTTTT
The DNA here is from genome assembly GCA_964515435.1 of uncultured Candidatus Nitrosotenuis sp. GTDB lineage: Archaea > Thermoproteota > Nitrososphaeria > Nitrososphaerales > Nitrosopumilaceae > Nitrosotenuis. The sequence goes on along the minus strand of CAZETC010000021.1, from coordinate 10,642 downwards.
TCATTATGCTCGAGCCTATCAAAAACGCATCAGCTCCACACTTTTTCAGAAACCTGATGTCATCTGGAGTCTCTATCCCGCTTTCGGATATGATGATTCTTTTTTTATCAAAGCCATCCAGGATTTTTTTCGTAGTGTTGATGTCGATTTCCAGCGTGTCGAGATTTCTGTTGTTGATGCCGATAATATCTGCTCCTGTCCCCAAGGAATTCTCAAATTCTTTTTTGGTGTGGGCCTCTACTAGCACCTTTAGGCCTTGCCTGTGGCCATACATTATGAATTCATCGATGTTCTTTAGCTGTCCCGAGTCAAATAATGACTGTATCAACAACATATAGTCTGCGCCGATTTTTCTTGCAGCGTCGATTTGGATTTTATCAACTATGATATCTTTCATGAGCATCGGGACTTTGAGCTGTTTCCTAATCTCAATAAAATACTTTGGTGATCCTGAAAACATGTACGGCTGCGTAAGAACTGAGAGTGCCAATGCCCCTCCCTTGACCATTGCCGTTGCTATCTCTACTGGGTCTGAGTTGTTTCTTATCTGGCCTAGGGACGGTGAGGCAAACTTTACCTCGGCTATGAGCGAGGCGTGGCTGTTGTTCTTGATGGCCTCTACTAGGTCGATTTCTGAGCGTGGAAGTGATTCGAAAATTTCGTATGTGCCATCCCTTATTGCCTTGTATGAGTTTTCTACTAGCTTCTTTAGGATCTGGCTCAAAATGACTCCGCCTCTTTGATTTTTGTTGGATTCCCACAGTTTTTCACAAACTCGACGAAATGAGAACGTGTTTTGCCTGTCTTGATTGCCTGCATTGCCATTTCTATCCCTTCATCAAAATTCTTTGTGATGTTTGCAACCATTAGGCCCCCTGCCGCATTTAGTGCTGTGATCTCCTGCATAGAACGATTCGCTGTTCCATTTAGTACGGATAAAAAAGCTTTGATTGCGTCTTGTTTTGATGATACCTGCAGTTCTCTGAGGGGTGATTTATGGAGCCCTAGTTTTTGTGGGTCAAGGACTGACTTTGTAA
>CAZETC010000021.1:8461-9595 GCA_964515435.1 uncultured Candidatus Nitrosotenuis sp. | reverse complement strand
AGCAGATCCGTGACTTGCCGCCAGTCGATAGCTCATCAAGACCGTCATCAGAATGAACAGCCATGATGTTCTGGGCATTCCGTCTTTTCAAAATAGATATTATCCTATCAAGATATTCCTCGGAAAACACTCCGATCAGCTGGTTTTTCACCCCAGCCGGGTTGCTCAGAGGTCCTAGAAGATTGAATGCAGTTCTTGTCCCCAGAATTTTTCTTGCGGCTGCGACGTTTTTCATCGAGGGGTGAAATTTTTGTGCGAACAAAAATCCAATTCCAAACTTTTCGATTATTGACGTGACTTTCCGCGGTTCTGCGGCGAGATCATATCCAAAGAACTCGAAAATGTCTGCACTGCCGGAGACTCCGGAAACGGACCGGTTACCATGCTTTGCAACAAACCCCCCACACGCAGCAATAACAAACGCTGCTGCAGTCGAAATGTTAAACGTCCCAAGGTTGTCCCCGCCAGTACCGCAGACGTCAATCATCGTTCCACTGCATTTCGGTGAGGCATGCATGCAGTATTCATCCATCTTGCCAAGCATGGCGTACAATTCGTCATCTGTTTCACCCTTTTTGGTCAGATTCTTTAGAAACTTGGCCTTTTGCTCGTCTGGTACGTTATTTGATAGAAGCATGTCCATGGCCAAATTCATCTCTTGGACTGTGAGATTCATGCCTGACTCTAACCTGGCCGCAAGCTGTTCTAACATTTTCTTACCTTGTCCACAAAGTTTTGAAGTATTTTCTTTCCTTCGGTAGTAAGAATAGATTCCGGATGAAATTGCACCCCCTCGATTAGATATTTCTTGTGGGATACTCCCATTATTTCGCCGTCGTCTTCTGCAACTGCAGTTATCTCGAGTATATCTGGAATTATTGTTTTGTCGCCAACAAGTGAGTGATATCTTGTGGCCCTGAACGGATTCTGTACCCCTGCAAAAAGCGAATCGCCTTTATGTTTTATCTGGCTTGTCTTACCATGTCTGACACATCCTGCGTTAACCACCTTACCACCAAACTCGTGAATTATCCCTTGGTGTCCAAGGCATATGCCAAGTATTGGCGTTGTCGGGCCAATCTCTCTGATTACAGCAGAGCAGATCCCAAAGTATCGCTTGTCTTCAGGCGTACC
>CAZETC010000021.1:4005-8451 GCA_964515435.1 uncultured Candidatus Nitrosotenuis sp. | reverse complement strand
TACCTGGGCCTGGGGATATGATAATCGCGTCGTATTTTCTTTCAACGATTTGTTCTAGTGTTATCTTGTCGTTTCTTATCACATCGGATTCTACTCCAATCTCACCTAACAGCTGTGCAATATTGTACGTAAACGAATCATAGTTGTCAATTATCAGAAATTTCATCTTGTTGCCTCCTTTAGCGCGGTAATCATTGCTTCTGCCTTGTGTTCTGTTTCTTTGAACTCTCCTTGCGGGGTGGAGTCTGCTACAATTCCAGCCCCGCTTTGGACAAACCCGTTTTTGCCATCAAAGAAAATGCTTCGAATCGCAATCGCAAAGTCGCAGCAGCCATTATTTGAAAAGTATCCAACTGCGCCGGCATATTGTTCGCGGACGTCTGGCTCTAATTCGTTTATTATCTCCATTGCCCGAACCTTTGGTGCACCAGTCACAGTTCCTGCAGGAAACACTGCCTCAAACGCAGAAAACATGTCGTGTCTGCCATCAAGCGTGCCTACAACATGCGTTATTATGTGCTGCACGTGCGAGAACCGCTTTATCTGCATTAGATCTGGCACGCGCACGCTTCCATACTTGCAAACTCTGCCTATGTCATTTCTTCCCAGATCGACTAGCATGGTGTGCTCTGCAAGCTCTTTTTCATCGTTGAGCAGCTCCTTTCTTAGCTGCTCGTTTTTTTGCTCATCGTCTGTGATTTTTCTTGTGCCAGCTATTGGGAATGTCTCAACCTCGCTTCCGGTAACCCGTACGAGCATTTCTGGGCTGCAGCCGATGAATGTTTTCTCCCCGAACTTCATATGGTAAAGATATGGCGACGGGTTTAGGTTGCGTAATTCCTTATATACGCGCAGGTAATCGCCTGATGCTGAAAAGCTGAATCTTCTTGATAAAACAACTTGGAAAATGTCGCCATCATGTATGAATTTTTTTGCCTTGTTGACAATTTCTGTGAATTTTTTTTCATCCATGTTTGTATCTATTTCTGAAAGCGTAATTTTCCCAAAATCTTGCTTGTCAAGCTTTATCTGATCAATTCTGTTTTCATCATAGTAAAAATACAGCAGTTTTTTTGCCTTGTTATCGTATAGTATGCCGTCCTGATAAATGCCAAATTCCATGAGTGGTTTTTCTTTGACGTCTGTGATTGGGATGTTCTCGTATAGCTTTATTGCATCATAATTTACAATTCCTACCGCCCCACCTAGATACCTAAATGAGACATCGTCTGTCTTTCCAATCAAGCCTTTTAGCTCTGAAACTGGATCCTTTGTGAGTATTGTTTTCACTGTTCCGTCCCTGTTATGCAAGACAATCCTGTCTGCAAATCCTTGCACGATTATCTCGGGATCAAAGCCGATGATCGATGTCTCTGCCAGCTCTTCTGGACCAGTAAGAGATTCGAACAGAAAAGTGTGGGAATAGTTTCGTTCTAATTGAGAATAGATTTCAAACTGTGATTCAGATATCTCTAGGGGTATTACTGTAGGTTTTGGATTTCCAAAGAAGGCCACCCATGCCAAGTCTCCAGCCCGCGGTTTATTTATAATTTCTAGCTGATTTTGGATCTACTCCAGAGTCAAATTTCTTCGATTTTTGGTATGGATTCATGCTAATTAGCCTCAAAATTTACAATATTACGGTATGGTACGGTACCTTTATATCGGATCGCGTGTATACCATATCTATGAGCCAGATGCTTTTGAGTAGGCCAAAAAACACCGTGCTTTATTCTGAAATGTATTTTCCAAGAAAAACAAGCGTCTTGTTTTCCTCAGCAGCCGAGGCATCATGCCATTTTTGCAAGCAGAAGATAAAGGAAGGGGTAACCCTCAGCATAAGACGAATCGGAGATAAATCTGTCTTTGTCTGCAATATTCATGCCGTATAATCCTCGGTATCTTATCGTTTAATCAATTTTTGGACTGGTGATTGCACCTTGTGCGGCAGAGCCCACAAGCGACGCATATTTTGCGAGTGCACCGCTTTCATAATTTGGTTTTTTTGGCCTCCAATCCTTTCTGCGTCTTGCAAGCTCATCTTGCGATACTAGCAGGTCTATTTTGTTGGTCTCAGTGTCAACCAATATGTCATCATTATTTTTTACCAGTGCGATGTTCCCGCCAACAAACGCTTCTGGAGCCACATGACCTATCATGAATCCACGAGTTGCACCTGAGAACCTGCCATCTGTTACCATAGCTACTTTCTCCCCTAGGCCTTGGCCTACAAGAGCCGCTGTCACTGCAAGCATCTCTCGCATTCCGGGACCTCCCTTTGGTCCTTCATATCGTATTACCACCACGTCTCCTTCCTTTACTTGGCTTTTTGATACTGCATCAAACGCATCTTCCTCTCTGTCAAAGACCTTTGCCTTTCCTGCAAACTTGGTGATTTTGACTCCGGACATCTTTACTACTGCACCATCTGGTGCTAGTGAGCCATGCAAAATGACTGCTGTCCCCGCCTTGTGTAGTGGGGAGCTCATCGGTTTTACAATGTCGTTGTTTTGCGGCGGGATTGAAATTATGTCAAGGTTCTGTCTCATTGTCTTACCGGTGACGGTAATTACATTTTCATGTAGGAGCTTTCGCTCGAGAAGTTTTTTCAACATCAGCGGTATGCCTCCTATCTTGTCAAGATCGTTCATGACATACATTCCCCCTGGCTTTAGATCAGCTACGTGCGGAACGCGTTTTCTTATTCTTTCAAAGTCGTCATAGGTCAGCTTTACTTTTGCCTCGTGTGATAATGCCAAAAGATGCAAAATAGCGTTTGTAGAGCCGCCAATCGCGTTTAGAATGGTAATGGCATTTTCAAACGCCTCAAACGTCAGTATTTCTCTTGGTTTTATTCCAATCTCTAAGAGTTTTACAGTGGCAATACCGGTATCGTAAACCATTTTGTCTCTTCTCTCGTCCTCTGCCGGTGGGCTTGCGCTGCCTGGCAATGCAATTCCAAGTGCTTCTGAAATTGACGCCATTGTATTTGCAGTAAACATTCCTCCACAAGAGCCAGCAGTGGGGCAAGCATAATTTTCGATGTTTTTTAGCGCTTCAAGTGTCAGCTGGCCTGCGTCATATGCACCTACTGCCTCGTAAACGTCCTGAACTGTAAGCTGCTTTCCCTCGTAAAATCCCGGCATTATGGTACCTCCATACACAAAGACTGACGGTAGATTTAGGCGAGCCATGGCCATCATGGTTCCAGGTAGGCTTTTGTCGCATCCTGCAATTCCTACTAACGCATCGTACTGGTGTGCTCTGACCATCAGCTCAATCGAGTCTGCGATTACTTCTCTGCTTACAAGCGATGATTTCATTCCTTCATGGCCCATTGCAATACCGTCGCTTACAGCTATTGTGCTGAATTCCCGTGGGGTAGCGCCGGCATCATGCACGCCCTGCTTTGCTTTTTGCGCTAGCCTTCCAAGGTGAATGTTGCATGGTGTTGCCTCATTTCCGGTATGCGATACTCCGACAAATGGCTTGTCCAAATCCGAGTCATTTAGGCCCATCGCCTTGTACATCGCCCTATGTGGGGCCCTTGATGTGCCTGTAACCACATTTCTGCTGGAAATCTTGTGTTCGTTCATGTTTGATCTTGGTGGCCTAACATATTAGAATTTTTAGTTATTAGTACATGGAACTTATTTTTTGAGCAGGATCTGTGTGTCAAGCATTCTTAGCTGATCGTCTACCTGCGTCTGACTGTGATTTCCATACGAGATTAGGATTTTGTCATCTTCTTCTAGAACATAGTCTCTTATCCCATCGACCTTTTGGTGGTTGACGTAGAACTTTAGTGAATACTTGTCATCTGTACAGAATGTGTGATCTGACGCTCTGTCAGGAAAGACGTAGCATTCGTTGGTTAGCCCTATCTTTATGGTATCAAAGAGAAATCCAAGATTTACATTAGATGCGTGCCTGTGGACAGTGTTTCCGTCTCCCCCCTCAAAGTGAATGAATGGGCTCTTTACTTGGTATGGTGGAAGTGAAAAGTCAAATCTATCGTCATGGATTAGAACGAGAATTCCAGCGTGCTCGTGTTCGTCTCCAAGCCTTCCTGCCCCAGGAGGTCCGCTCAATGGGTTGGTGGAGCTTCGCTCAATAAATGTCCATGATGCATATGCAACAATAGCTACTATTACTGCAAGAACCGCCAGTCCAATCAATGTGTTTTTTCGCTTTTGGCGGGATTGTTTGTCTACAAAACTCTCACGTTTTTCTTCTTTTGAGCCCTTGTCGTTGCCACCCATAAAACATTCACACTAAAAAATTAGTACTAATTAACTAATCGATAATATAATAAATTGTAGATCATTACTGAAAAATTATGAGCTGCATTTTCTGTGAGATTATTGATGGTAGAAGGGAAGGACACTTCATTTATCAGGATGAAAAGCACATAGCGTTTCTAGACAAGTATCCAATCGATAAGGG
>CAZETC010000021.1:3753-3995 GCA_964515435.1 uncultured Candidatus Nitrosotenuis sp. | reverse complement strand
GATAAGGGGCATGCACTTGTCTTGCCGAAAAAACATCATGAGAAAATAATCGATATGGACCGTCATGATGTGGGGGAGCTTTTTTCTATAATGCCAAAAATAGCTACTGCTATCCTATCTGCTACAAAGGCAGACGCATTTAGCCTTGCACAGAACAATGGAAGGGCTGCAAAGCAAATCATTCCACACGTTCACGTGCATATCATACCAAGATACAATGAGATGGGTGCCGTGTGGACAAA
>CAZETC010000021.1:3111-3743 GCA_964515435.1 uncultured Candidatus Nitrosotenuis sp. | reverse complement strand
ATTATAATCTCCTGGCAGAGCAGCTTGTCTTGAGTTTTTTCGTAATCTTCTTCAAGATGGACTATAAGATCCCTTGCATCATTTTCTGTTATGTATTTTTGGCCTAGCTTATCGAGATCCTTTTTTGTCTTTATTCTATTTTGCAAGGTGCCGCCCTCATGAAACCTTCTCATGCCATCTTGGAAACGCATGATCTTGTCGATTTTTTCTTTTATGACCCAATTAGCTATTCTAAAATACTGGCCAGCAGTGGTCTGTTCTTGGATGACTTTTTTGTTCATCAATATTGGTTCTGGGTCTTCTTTTAGACCAGCCTCATTTGGAAGCCCATGAACGTGTTTTGCCACAGACTGATTTTGTTTTGGTATAATTTGACTACGATGATGTTTATCAGAACACACAACATACAGCGAGCCATCTAAAGCGACTAGCCTTTATGAGGAACTTGGAACAACCCAGATTGGAACCGTGATCGCAGAAAATGATTCTGCGAGAAAATCTATTTTAGGTTTGGGTTATAGCGTAAGATGGCCCCCGCCTTTCCTAGGCTGCTGAGCATAGTGCCGTGCTCTGAAACCCCGGAAATTATCTCGATTTTTTGGGCAACTTCTTTGGTAAACGCGCGAAAACCC
>CAZETC010000021.1:1887-3101 GCA_964515435.1 uncultured Candidatus Nitrosotenuis sp. | reverse complement strand
CCAACTTTGGCTGCAAGCAATGACAGGTAGTCAACTAGATCCTGAGAGTCTGCAGCCTGATCCATGGACTTGCAGCTCGGACAAGGCTTGCCAAGCAATTCGGTCTGCCTGGGAATTATCTTTGTGCGGTCAATTATTTCTTCTTGTATATTTTGGCAGCGTTTGCACTTTATTTCTAATCGATAAAGGTTTGTGTCGTCTGTAACCATGATTGTATCGGCCACATTGTTCTTCAAATAATTGATTATGTCATTTAGGCCATAAACTCCTAGGCCTGAATGCGAATTGATTTCTCGAAACAGTTTTTCAACCAGTTTTTTCTCTTCGACTAACCTAAAGTCAGATAATACTTCTTGTGCTTTTACAAAAGCTTCGCGAATTCCTTCCGAACCTGAATACGACGTATCAAGTGTCGCAAGCACCATTTCTTGTAACCTGTATTCGAGATAGTTTGATTTGACAAAGTCTTCTTTCGTTGGGCCTGGGCCAGATATGATGAGTCCCTTTATTGGGTAAATGTCGATGAAAAATTCCTTGGTCACCTCTGCTACTCTATTAAAGTAATATGTGAGCTCCATTTCCCGCAACCTTTCAAATCTTCTAGCTGACTGTCCGCCCTGTCTGTGCTTTCCTGCAACGCCTGAACTGGTTTCCCTTAGAACCTCGATTCTGTTCCCGTGCAAAAGGCCCCATCCAGCATCCTTGGTATCAATTGCCAAAAATCCGATTAGGTTGTCATCTCTTAGCATGTCTTTTAGAATGTCTACATGAAAATGATCATCACACCTGTATAGAAATGTGGATAGGTCTTTTGGAGGTTCTATCTCCCATACTTTGATTACCTCGCTGCCAATAGGCCCGCCCCCTTCTGGAGGAAGCGCGCCGCAAAAAATTACCAACCCTCGTGGTGGCGTGTTCTTGTACATCTTGAGCTTTTGCTGTACTCTTGAGAGTGCATCCACAACATGAGTCCTCGTAAGGTCCGATTTGATGTTGTCAGCAGTACCTTGTTCTTCTCTTAACGTGTTGATTACCATGTGAATCTGCTTTCCTTTTGGGACATAGACTGAAATGAGCTCCGTCCCCCTGCCAGAAACGCGCGAGAGCTCATCAAGTATCTTTTTTATCTTGTAAATTTTGACTGAATCCTGTTTTTCGATGGTAATTTTGGCCATTATCTGAATCCACTATGGGTTCAATATTAAGAAGTTTGT
>CAZETC010000021.1:0-1877 GCA_964515435.1 uncultured Candidatus Nitrosotenuis sp. | reverse complement strand
CTCTAGTACTAGATTTTTTGACAGAAAACGTTTCACTGGAATTAGTCATGATTTTCATGTATTGCAAACACGCAAAGTTATATCGAATCCAGCGTTTTCCTAAAAACATCTATTGGCTGGTTGCCGGTAATTTTGACTATTTTGTCTCCTGAAACAATTAGAAAGGATGGCGTCGCATTTATTCCGATTTTTTGGCCAAATTCATACACATCAAGCACTTGTTGACGGTATTTTGCAGAGTCAAGGCAAGAGTTAAACTGTTCTAGGTCCAATCCGGTTGAGCTTGCAAATGTGTTTAATGAGTTCTTTGTGACCCATCCTGTCCTTTCTCCGCCCCAGTTCTTGTAAATCTCATGGTGGTACTCCCAGAACTTGCCCTGATCTTTTGCGCAATGCGATGCTTCTGCTGCTAGAACAGAGTCAGGGCCATTAAGAGGAAAATCGACAAAGACAAGATTTGCTTTTCCCGTATCAAGATATTCTTGTTTTATTGTATCAAGGCTAGTTACGTGGAATTTGTAGCAAAATGTGCACTGATAGTCGCCAAATTCTATTATTGTGATTGGTGCAGAAGTGGTTCCATCGTGGGGGGAGCTTATCTCAAGTATTTGGCTCATGGTAAAGTCGCCTTGTTTGTCTTGTGGATTTACAAAATACATCACTGCAAACATTCCTGCGATTATTCCTATCGCAACAGGAATTATTAGCTGGTATCTTGCCACAAACTAACAAAACCCAAACTCTTCAAATAGTTTACTACTTGTTGTGTGTTGCTAGCGTCCAGAGTGCAGAGTTTTTTGCAGCAATTTCGGCCACAAACGGGTCTGATGCTGATGCAATTATTACAAGATCCCCGCTCTCTGGATGAAGATCTGTGAGCAGTGACTTTTTTGTTTTGGTGTCGTTTGCAAGGCAATCGATGTGTTCATGTGGAAATACAAATCTTCCATCTTTGTAGGCAAGTGTTGTAGCTCCAGCGGCACCATATAGAACGGCATAATCTCTTTGCTCCATTCCGGATTTTGTCGCAGTGGCATATTTTTTCAATAATACCGCATAGTTGAATTTTCCACGCGCAATATGGCATTTTTTTATTTCAGCTTCTGCAGTCAAGATAGATGTGAGGTTTTTCACAAAGCTACTTCCCTTACTTGTAAGAAAGGTTCCAGACTTTGTCGAGTCGACCATCGATGCGTCCTTTAGATGAGCAATCATCGTCTTTACCGCTCCCTCGCCCATGTGCAAGCTCTTACAAAAACTGGCGCGACTCACAAACTGATCCCTGTGCAGCATTTGTAAGGCCTTAAAGACATGCGGCACTGAGAATGTTAGGATCTTGGCCGAGCCTTTTCTTGATACGATGTCTTGTAATGTCTGGATCTGTTTTCTTGTGCTCATGTAATTATATATTGGATGAATTGTCCAAGAACTTAAATACATTGAGAAAAACACGACTACATGACCCAGACAAAAGAGATTGTAATTTCAAAATCCGCAGTTCCAAAGCTTGCAATAGTTGCACTTGCTGCAATCTTTGTGTTTGGCATGTTCGTTGTAGGATATGATCAAGGTCATTTACTGAGTGTTGTCTTTGGCGAGCAAGCATATGTAGACATGTACATACACGAGCTGACCCATGACATGAGGCATGCCGCAGGCTTTCCGTGCCACTAGGGCCCTGTCATGAAAACGATTCTTTTTATTGGAATTATTCTATTGTCCGGATGTGTTGCCGGTACAGTGCACGGCCTCGTAAACTTGCTAGTTGTCGAACCGTACCTTGATGCAGCAATAGGAATCGAAAATCAAAACCTGTTTTCTTCTGGCGAGGCACATGATGCGCCGGAATTCTGGGCCGAATATTATTCATATAGGGC
>CAZETC010000020.1:12621-18632 GCA_964515435.1 uncultured Candidatus Nitrosotenuis sp. | reverse complement strand
CAAAAAATTATTATAACATGGAAAATTCTAATGATCCTTCAAAAATCCACTCAACGGATTTCTGCGTAGTCCAAAATAAAAAATTTATAATAATTACAACTTGTGTTCAAAATAATTTAAGAATAGCAAGACTCTTATCCTAAGAGGTGAGTTGGGCTATAATTGAGCACGGCTACAATCGAGACCAAGTTTGGGAAGATTGTATTTAAATTGCTGCCGGATCTCGCGCCAGAAACTGTCAGAAACTTTACCAAACTTGCACAATCTGGATTTTATGACGGAACCCTTTTCCATAGGGTGATTCCCGGCTTTATGATTCAGGGAGGCGACCCAAATACAAAAACCTCAGACAAGCAGAGGTGGGGAATGGGAGGTCCTGGTTATACCGTAAAGGCGGAATTCAACTCTAGGTCGCATCTACGGGGAATTGTCTCCATGGCAAGAGCGACTGACCCAAACAGCGCAGGCTCGCAGTTTTTCATAGTGACAACTGACAGCCCATTCCTTGACAGGCAATACACCGTCTTTGGTGAGGTAACCGAAGGCATCAACGTCGCAGACTCGATAGTAAGTCAGCAACGAGACAAAAATGACTGCCCTCTACAAGACATCAAGATGACAAAGGTCTCAATATCTGAATAGGTGCAGCCTTGGAAAAAATTATTTTAAGCGCAATAATGGCATTATTCCTTGCATCAAGTCCTGCGTTTGGGCAAGAAATATCATTTGGCGATCCCGCAGATCAGGTGGTAAAAATTACAATTAGTGAAAATGGCGATGCACATGTAACGCATGTAATAGAAGACAGCAAAAAACCGCAGCAAGTACAAGTGATCCGAGATGACTTTACCAATTTGCAAATACTGGATGAAAACGGCGATTCTCCCCAATATGGGGAGTCGGGGGGAGAAAAAGCAAGCTTTGTCATATTTCCAAACGACGACAAGGTTCTAATTGACTATGATCTGCCAAACGCGGTAATCCAAGTAGATGGATTGTGGACATGGCAATATTTGTATCTGGCAAGCACCGCATTTTATCTTCCTGATAATGTTGAGCTATTATTTGTAAATCGAAATCCGGTAAATATCGGGGATCATAAGGGCATTAGGTGCCATGGTTGTGAGATAACACTGGAATATGAGCTGGAAAAAACAGAAACCACAAAACAAGTCCAATGGGAAGACAAAAAATTTGATGTAAGGATGATAACCCAGACAGACATTACCTCATTTGAGTTTGACCAACCAAACAAGAAAATCAGTTTTGATGTAGGGGAGGCAGACAAATATGTGACACTGATAATTCCACTGGAACTATTATGGAAGCCATATGAGGTCTTTTTGGATGGCCAAAAAATCCTAAAGCACGAGTTCTACTCTGACGGAAAGGATGTATGGCTCAACTTCAAGCCGGCCACGGCAGGCAAAATTGAAATAATTGGAGTATCAGCAGTACCGGAATTCCCAATAATGGTACTTTTGGTGTTGAGTGTAGCAATGGTCTTTGCTGCAAAATTTGGAAAGCTCAGTCTCCGCTAGAGCCGCAAGAACAAAACCCATACTCATCAATTCTTACGTTACAGATGAGACATTTTTCCCCATAGTCAACCTCCCACGGTTCCTTACCAAACAGCTTAAAGTGCTCGTCTATCTCAATCGGTATGACGCGCTTTTTTGCCAACTATTCCTGTTACGCTTTGTGATATAAGAATATTCGAATTTTTGCAATTTTAATTTTAAAATAAATAACAGGCACAACTTGCTTACTGCATGAAGTGTGATTGCGGGTGTCACTGCATAAAATGCAAGAGCACGGACTTGGAATCGTTTCAGATTGGCAAAGCTGAAGCTGACGGATACTTTGAGATGCATCATACATGCAAAAAATGCAACACGCATTTTGATCACCTTGATGGAACTGTTTTTGATAAATGTCTTGTCTGTAAATTTAGTTGATTATCTGTGCCTGCTTAAAGTACCACGTTTTGTTTTCCTGCGAGTTCTTTCCAAGCTCTCTGTGCAAGGCCATCCTTGCAAGCGATTTTGATACGTCAAGCGGACTTGCAAACCATCCGTAATCTCGCATTCTCTCGACTGTTTCCGAAACGGTTCTGGGCTTGTCAAAAAACAAGTCTCTTTCTAGCAATTCTATTTTGCTTGGAACCTCGTCTGCAGAAACTGCGCTCGGTGCAGTAAACTCTGGTTCGTGTATTTCCGCGTCCCTTAGCGTTCTCAAATAATCCATGTTTGCCTGGTATGTCTGCGTGATCGCATCTGGCGGGCCTAGAGAGAATTCCTTGTTTCCTTGCAGTCTTGATGCAAGATCGGCAATTACCTGTGCTGCAGTATCATTATCTATGTAAAAGTCCCTTGACTCGATCTCTATCTCATTTTCTCCAAACCTGAGCCTAATTTTTGCCAATTATACTAAAAGTATGATGATTTTGATTTATTCTACTAGCTTAAAGTAGCTTTAAGAATGGATCAAAAATTTTACACATATTATCAGAAAGTTTTTCGCACCGCTACACAAATGCTGATTTGTAATTATCAGGCGTGGGCAAAAAAGTAGCGGCAGTAATAATTGCCATAATAGGCGTAATCATATTTGGTTATATGCAATACGCCTCCGCATCGCAGATAAGCGTCACAATCACAAACAGCGAGCTACTAGAAAAGTCAGCAAGCGGCTCACTGTATAACCTCGAACTCCAGTTCAACAACCCATCTCTTCTAGTCCTTACTGCAGGAAACACGGAATTTACTATATCTGCAGACGATAACAGGCTAGGACAAGGCACACTTGACCCCTTCATGCTACCGGCGCTTGGCAAGACAACTACAAGCGGGGTGTGGCTTAAGGAGCACAGCGCAAGTTCTGAAAACCCGCAGGTAAAGATCCACGGCGTGACAAAGTACCAGCTGTTCTTTACGTCAATAGATGTCCCATTCACCTATTATCCTACGCAAGACCAGACTAGGGAATTTATACACGACGCATAATTCTGCAGATAATGCTTACTGTTTTTGGCTCTACTGCGCTAGATACCATCAGAACTCCGACAAAGACTCTCACGGATGTTCTTGGAGGGGCTGCTACCTTTGCTGGCATATCTGCAAGCTTTTTTGTTGATACCGGCCTAATCGCAGTTGTCGGCAGCGATTTTCCAGCAAAATACCGAAAAACTCTGCAAAAACACCTTGATTTGCAGGGCCTTGTGACAAAAAGGGGCAAGACATTCCGATACGACGGCAGCTATGACAAAACACTAAGCAAGAGAACCACAAACAAAACCGAGCTGAACGTGCTTGGCAGCTTCAAACCGACAGTCCCAGACGAATACAAAAAATCTGAGTTTGTCTATCTAGCAAACAACGATCCAGACCAAAACTCGTCACTAATCAAGGAATTTGACAACGTGAAATTCTCAATGTGCGATACCATAGAGTACTGGATTACCACAAAACGGCAGTCAGTAATCAAGATGATAAAGTCAGTAGACGGCATAGTCATAAATGATGAGGAGGCAAAACTGCTCACAAAAGAGCACAACCTGATCAAGTGCGCAAAGAAACTGAAAGGATGGGGGGCAAAATACATCGTCATCAAAAAGGGAGAACACGGCTCGCTTCTTTTCTTTGAGGACGTGATATTCCCGTCGGTCGCATTCTCGCTTGAGGACATCGTAGACCCTACCGGAGCTGGCGATTCGTTTGCAGGCGCAATGATTGGGTACCTTGCAAGTAAAAACAGCACAAACCTCTCTGAAATAAAAACGGCAGTCGTGTACGGAAATGTTCTTGGCTCGTTTGCCGTTGAAAAACACGGATTGGGCGGCCTACTCGGCCTTAACAAATCAAAAATAGAATCACGTGTGCACAAATACCAGAAAATGATTAATTTCTGAAAGGTTATAGAGCACTGGATTAGTTTCTGATCATGGATAGATTAGAACAGATTTTCTCTTTGCAAAAAGGTCTTGCAGACATGATGGATCTCAGCAGGTATCCAAAGGACGTCGAAGGAAGAATTGCTGGTCTCTGCACCGCGATAGTGCAGGAAGCAGTGGAGCTGCAGCGCACAACAAACTGGAAGTGGTGGAAAAAACCGACACCGTTCAACATTGAAGAAGCTAAAGAAGAGCTAATCGACGTTTGGCATTTTGTTGTGCAGGCATCACTTGAGCTGAACCTCACGCCTGATGATATAGTAGAAGAATACAAAAGAAAAAATGAGATAAACCGAAGCAGGCAAAAAAACGGCTACTAGAGTGAGTCTAGGGCCTGCCTGATCTCATCAAGGCTCGTCTTTCCTATCATGTCGATAATCTTCACCTGACTATGGAATTGCCGTATTTCTGTTTCAGACGATGACAGGACTGGGTCAGGACTAGTAGAGTTAGCTATTCTATTGTTCTTGTCAACTCCATACTTGTGAAGCAGAACCAGTGAGTGGCCTGCACGATGTCCTGAAACCTCGTTACCGCACACAATTATGGTGTCAAGTGTAGGGTTTTTTGACACGTAGCTTATGAGGGCATCGATTCCCTTGTTTTCTGATAACAGTCTTCCGGCAACTGCTACCTTTTCTAAAAGATCAGAGTTTGCTATCTCCTTTAAGAGATTCATGCTTGACAAAGTACAGATCCCCACACCAGATTCGGGATTGCCATAAAAAATTTCGTCATGAATGGGGAGAAGTATTTTGCAAATCTGTCCTGCAATTTCTGAAAATGTATTCATGCGAGAACACTGCGGATAATCTTGGCTGTAAGCTCGAGCTGGTTTTGCGTAACAAGCGGTTGCACAGGCAGCGAGAGGACGTTTTTCGCGGCCCATTTTGTCACGGGCAGCGTGATTTTCTTGCTATAAAACGGAGTCTTGTGTACCGGCATGCCATAATATACAGTAGCTCCGATTCCACTCGCGTTGAGCTTTTTCATTATCTCGTCCCTTGATTTGGTGGCAATTGTGTAAAGATACCAGTTTACCTTTTCATTTCTTCTCTCTTCTGGAAGAATCAACTTTAGGCCTGACAAAAGCTCGCCTAACAGCTTGGCATTTTCTCGTCGCTTTCGCAAAAACTTGGGCAGCTTTTTCATCTGAACTTTGGCTATCGCGGCACTTATCTCAGGCAGCCTTAGATTCAGGCCCAAAACCTTCGTATCGTATCCGTGAACCATCCCGTGATTTCGTATCATGAGAAGCTTTTCACGCAGTTTCTCGTTGCTTGTTACTATTATTCCCCCCTCGCCTGAGGTCATGACCTTTGCTGCATACAAGCTAAAACAACCAAGCTCAGAAAACGTGCCGGTCTGTTTATTCTTGTAGCTAGAACCCATTGACTGGGCAGCATCCTCTATCACATCCAAGCCGTATCTGCCTGCAACTTCCGAAATTTCATCAATGTATGCGACGTTTCCGTATAGGTGGACGGGAATTATCGCCTTGGATCTTTTTGTTATCTTTTTTCTCATGTCTACAGGATCCATGGTATAGTTGTCTTTTAGAATGTCAACAAAGACAGGCTTTGCACCAACAGAAACCACGGCGTTTGCAGTGGCCACAAAAGTAAAGGAAGGCAGCAAGACCTCATCGCCATGTTTGATGCCAAGTGAATACAGGGCTGCCTGTAGTGCGGCAGTTCCAGAATTGACTGCAACAGCATATTTTGAATCAACAAAAGAGCAGACGAGCCTCTCAAATTCTTGGACGTTTTTCCCTCCTAGGTTGGCAGCAGATGTGAGTGCCCCTTGTTTTAGAATTGCACTTATTTCAGAAATCTCTTCTTTTCCAAGAAAAGGCATGTTTACAGGAACTTTCATGAATTGTCTTTTTTGCAAACTCTAATAAACTTCGTTAAGAAATTAGGTAATTTTTATATCCAAACGCAGAAAGCGAATCACATGGAGGTGCATCACTTACAGGAAAATGAAAGAGGCTATCGAATATTCCTCTATATTTTCTACGTGTGCGCCTTTCTGATGGCATCCATAACGGTTTATGGAA
>CAZETC010000020.1:10371-12611 GCA_964515435.1 uncultured Candidatus Nitrosotenuis sp. | reverse complement strand
GGGTGAGGCGCTTGTCAAGACCGAGTTTCCGTTCCCACACTTTGCCAAACTCATCACCTGGTTGTTTTTTGCTACAATAATCGGTTGGTACTGCATATCAAGAATAGGCTGGAAAAAAACAGTCAGGCTACATTCTTGGAGAATGTCACTCTTGCAGCTCATGCTTCTTGGCTTTTGCATAATTTGCCTTTATGAGCTAATGTACAATTTCACGGTTCTAAATGCACAGATCACGGCAGGTATACAGAACGGCCAAGTTCCCGACATTGATTCGCTGACCATCGCATACCCTGATCCTAACAGGCCCTGGAATCTGATTTTTGCAACAAAAATATTTTTCATAGCTACCGTGATCTCTGCCCACGCGCTTTACCTGAGCACCAGGCCACGAAAGTCTCTCGACGAGCTGGATCCGTAAGCTACATACTAAACTGTAGCAACAGTTAAAATAAATAATTAAAACCTTAATGCATGACAAAACCAATTCCAGACGGTTACAGCACCATTACAGCATCTTTGATAGTAAAGGGTGGAGTTGCAGCAATAGAATTTTACAAAAAGGCATTTGGCGCACAAGAGATTTACAGATTTCCAGGGCCTGACGGCAAAAGCATAATGCATGCGGAGCTCAAAATTGGAAACTCGCATGTAATGCTAAGCGACGAAATGCCACAGATGAACAGTCGTTCTCCGCAGACGCTTGGGGGCGCTGGATTCTACATCTACATGTATGTGGAAGACGCAGACGCAACTTACAACAAGGCAATTGCGGCAGGGGCCATGCCTACGATGCCAATCATGGATGCGTTTTGGGGCGACAGATTCGGCCAAGTCCAGGATCCCTTTGGCCATCTCTGGGGCATCGCAACCCGCAAAATAGACATGACTCCTGAAGAGCTCGGAAAAGCGGGGCAAGAGTTCTTCAAACACATGCGTCCACAATAATCTTTTTTTCATTTTTTCATTAGCTTTATAGAGTTTGCAACCAAAAAGCCAACTAGAATGGATGTTGCGCAAAAAGTAGAGCTGGTGTTGCGGCCACCGACCGAGGAAATAGTGACAAAAGAAGAGCTCACGACTTTATTTGAGACAAACTCAAAGCCGCGGCACTATATTGGATTGGAGCTTTCTGGATTTTTGCATCTCGGTAGTCTGATTAGCACCGGATTCAAGATTAATGATTTTCTAAAGGCCGGCGTGCAGTGTAATGTCTTTTTGGCAGACTGGCACACGCTAATCAACGATAAGCTGGGGGGAGACTGGGAGACAATATCCAAAGTTTCAAACTATTATGAAAAGGCCTTCAAGACAGTCTGCCCAGGGGTGCAGATAATCCGCGGAACCTCGTTGTATGATTCCCACAAGGAATACTGGAAGGATTTCGTCCAGTTCACAAAGCACATGTCGCTTGCTCGTACAATGCGAACACTCACAATCATGGGAAGATCGGAAAACGAGGAAAAAATCGACCTCTCAAAGCTCTTGTATCCTCCAATGCAGGCAGTCGACATTCACGCCATTGATGTAGATATTGCGCATGCGGGAATGGACCAAAGAAAAATACACATGCTTGTGCGCGAGATCTTTCCCAAAATGAAGTGGAAGGTGCCAGTGGCAGTTCATCACGGATTACTTCCAGGGCTGACAGAGCCAGTACCAAATGACGATACAGGTACAAAAATGTCAAAATCCAAGCCTGGCTCTGGCATTTTCATCCATGATTCAGATGAAGAGATTAGCTCAAAAATCAAAAAAGGCTGGTGCGAGCAAAGCAACACAAACAATCCCATTCTACAAATGGCAAGGCACATCATATTTCACGAGTTTTCCGAAATAACCGTGGAGAGGCCAGAAAAATTCGGCGGAAACGTCACGTATGCAAACTATTCGGAGCTGGAAACGGCATTTTCTGGTGGCAAGCTCCACCCGTCGGATCTAAAACAAATGGTGGCAAGTTATATGACAAAAATAATTGCGCCAATTCGTGACAAGATTACCATGGACGAAGACCTGTACAACGTAATAAAAAACTCTGTCTAGTTGGTTTGTAAATTATATTTTGACGTGTAACCGCGGGGGTTTATCATCAGGTTTTTGAAATTATATGTGGACGAGTTTCCGATAATCACGGTGCTTATCATGCCTAATTTGTCGGCGTGCTTTTCCATGTTTTGAAGATCGGTAATGACAATTGTCTGGGAATCGCGATATGCCCCCTTGATTATTGCGACAGGGGTTGT
>CAZETC010000020.1:0-10361 GCA_964515435.1 uncultured Candidatus Nitrosotenuis sp. | reverse complement strand
GGTATCTCAACAAAAGGCTACGTGTGTCCTGTAGTTGGTGGATTCTCTTTTTGCTTGATGGATTGTAAATTACAATCACATAATCACCCTGGGCTGCTGCCTCCACTCTTTTTGTTATTATTTCCCATGGCACCAAAAGATCACTCATGCTGACCACTGCAAAATCAGTCATCAGTGGCGAGCCAATCAGCGAAGCGCACGAATTAAGCGCAGAGACCCCCGGTATCACTTCTACTTCAAGGCCAGTCTTTGGGTCCCAGCCTGCTTCAGCCAGAGTTTCGTAAATGAGGCCTGCCATTCCATAAATCCCTGGATCCCCGCTTGAAACAAGGGACACAATTTTACCTTGCATCGCAAGCTCGATGCATTGTTTTGCGCGCTCTACCTCCTGCGTCATTGCATATCTGTAGATTTCCTTTCCCTTGATTAGGTCCTCAACTAGGCTCACGTAGGTATCATAGCCAACGATGGTGTTGCTTTCCTCGATTACCTGTTTTGCTCTAAAGGTCATGTGGTCATGGCTTCCAGGACCCACACCAACAATGAATAATTTTCCACTCAAGGATACTAGTTCTTCAAAATGCTAATTTATCCCTTATTGGATTCTGTCCGTCTCTACTATCGGGCAGTTCACGAGATGATCCTCGCTTAGCGGCCTTGCAAGAACCACATCAATGTCTCCAGATGACTTTGCCTTGTCGATGTCATAGATGTTTTCAAGAATCGATGGAGTCTTTTGGTCATTCCATTCTACAATTGAAACTCTGCAAACCGGGATGTAGCTCTGGTCTAGCTTTGAATCCAACACGCTTGCCTGGAATCCCAGCTGCCCTGAGCCCTTGATTCCGTTTTTGAATTGGTACATTTCTGAAAATGCGCTTGACGATAACACGTTGGCAAGCTTATCTGATACTGGAACTCCCATTGTACCGGCAGGGCCTTTTGGCGTGGCATCTGTAATTATGTGGTAAATGGTCCTGCCGTCAGCTCCCCACACCCTGTGCGCAACAAACGTCACTTTTTTCGAGTCCTTGTCTATTTCCAGAACTTGCTCTTTGTCAAATTCTTCTGTAACCGTTCCGTTTTTGGCAACCAGCTGTCCGCCAGGCCATGCTATCTGCGGTGCGTTTATCGTGATGTTTGTCGTGATGATCTTTATCCTGCTTTCTTTTTCTGCCTTGAGAACTTGGTCCGTAGAATTCAAAACCTGGGCCTTTTGGCCTGCCTTCCATGAGACCAGAACCATATTGCGCAGAGGGCTGTAGGATTCCTGCTCAGGTGTGCTAGCAAAAACCTCATTCTGGTATCCGTATATCCCGTCGCCCTTGGCACCGTTTGTAAACACATAGACTGGATCCTGTGATAAGGCAGGTGCCCACCTAAGCTTTGGCGCAAACTGGACGTTCCAGCCCTTTGACGCTTTTTCTGCGATGGTCTGGTTGCTTGAATCTGTGAGGATATAGTAGACAGAGTCTTTTTCAAAAAACCCGACTTTCATTGGTATTGTTACTGGGACATGAGGTTCCTGCAGGAAAAACGAAGATTCTCCAGCTTCGAGTTTTTGCATCACCACCTCGGTTGGCTGGCCCCTTATCCAACCGTCAACACTTGCTGTTATCGAAAACGCATTTTTGCCCCTAAATGCAAGGGCCGCGCCTGTAAACTCTACCGAGTCTGCCTTTGCAGCCGGTTCTAGAACGCTCATCGCGTAGATGGTGTTTCCATCAACGCTCCATGTTGGCTGCCCCTTGGAATCCGATTTGTCAAGCTCGTGCAGTATGACTATTTCGACTGGACTGGTCGAAGTAAACGTAACTGATCCGTCATAAAGGCTTCCCTGATTTGGGGACAACACCAGCGCAAATTGTCCAGTATGGCCAATGCCGGGATCGTTTGATGACGTGATTGTTTTTGTAAAGTGAACCTTGCTCTGCGGTTTTGCAACCGCTAGAGGATCTGCAAAATATACAGATGTAATGATTATTCCGGCAAACACAACTGCAAAAACCAGGAAAATCTTTTTCATCGGTGTCTGTGGCTTGGCAATACGTAAGCGTTTTTGGCCGAGACCTGCTCTACCAGATCGAACTCTTTGTGCAGAGCCTTCACTGCAGCTTCGCAGTCGCTGTCTTTTACAACAAACGCCAAGTTCAGCTCAGACGAGCCTTGCGCAATCATGATTACGTTTACCTTGTTTCTTGCCGCTGCGCCAAATACCTTTGATGCAACACCGACTGTTCCGCGCATTCCGGATCCAATTAAGGCGATTATGGAAACGTCTGCAGTGACGTCTATTTTTTTTATCATTTTTCCAAGAAGGTTCATCTCAAGAGTGTTTACTGCCTTGTTCAGGTCGTTTTTCTTTACCACAATTGAAATGCTCGATTCTGACGGACTCTGGGAAATCATCATTATGTTTACTCCAACCTTTGCCAGCGTAGAAAATATTGTAGCCGCAGTTCCCGGAGCGCCCACCATGCTTCCGCCCATCATGTCGATTAGGCCGTTGTGGCGAATCACGCTTACGCACTTGACAGTCCTGTCAGTAGCCTCATCCGGGGTCGCGGTAACAAGCGTTCCATGGCTGTTCATGTTTAGCGTATTTTTGATTCGCAATGGGATTCTCTTTGAAAGCAGAGGCTCAAAGGAGCGCGGGTGAATCTGTTTTGCGCCAAAAAGTGCCATTTCCATTGCCTCAACATACGATACCACCGGAATGACAACTGCATCTTTGACTATTTTTGGATCCGCAGTCATCAGGCCGTCAACATCGCTCATAAGCCAGACCTCGTCTGCCCTGATACAAGAAGCAATTATTGTAGCTGTATAGTCAGAGCCGCCCCGACCAAACGTGGTGATGTGTCCGTGTTGGTCTGCTCCCGCAAACCCGCCAATTACCGGAATCACTTTTTTTGCAAGCAATGGATCTAGATTTGCAGAAACCCGGAGCCTCGTTGTGTCCATGAGGGGTTTTGATGAACCGAAATTAGAGTCTGTGACAATTCCAACGTCTTTTCCGGAAAGCGCTACTGACTTTGCTCTAAGATCCATTATTGCGTGAGACACTATCCTGATTGAGAGCCTTTCCCCAAACGAAATAAGATAATCAGAAGATCGTGGAGTCACCTCGCCTAGGTGCATCATGCCATGGAGCAGTCCGTCCAGTTCTGCCAGATCTGCCTCTAGATTTTGCATGAGATTTTTTCTTATCTTTGGATTTGAGATGGACTCTTTTGCAAGCTTGATGTGTTGTTTTGTAAGCTTTACAAGTCCAGAATTAACGGCGTTCTTGTTTGTCTTTTGTATTGATTCTGAAATCTGGATGAGCTGATCAGTTACGTCGTTTACTGCAGAACAGACAACTGCCACCTGATTTTTTTTGGAAACTGAGACTATGTACTTGGCAACGGACTTGATCTGCTTTGCGGAAGCAAGTGATGTGCCTCCGAACTTTACTACTAGCCTCATAGCCGTCATCTCGGACTATTCCATAAATTAACTTTCGACTCGAGGCGCCAAGTAAAAGTGAATTCTGCCCATGTTTGCCACCTTGAACTCTATTCTGAGCGGTTTTGCAGACGAGTACTCGCAGATAATTGAGCCTGATGCGGCGCCTACTGCTTTTACTATCGGGTTTAGGTACTCGAGGCTGTAGGTTCCCGTGCTTTCCTCTTTTACTGTTATCTCTGAGAGCTCGTCCTGCTGCTTTTGGAGCGAGATGAGTGCCTCGCCGGAATCGCCTTTCCCTGAGAATTCTGCCCTTGAAGAGGTGGTCTTTATCGTAAGATAGTCAGATACCACCTGAACGTCGCCTAGAATTTTATCAAACAAGGTGTTCGCAAGGCCTATCTTGGTATCGTATGGTATCTTTGGCAGGGGGGTGTCTGTGGCAGAACTCTCAATCAGCCTCATCTTGTACTGCTTGTTTTTTCCAATGGAAATTAGGAGCATGTTATCTGAAATGCTTATCTCGATTGCTTCGGTTTTGTCCGCTCTTTTTATCAGCTTTGAGAACTCGTCGATTCGCACGCCGAACTTGATGTCTCCGTCGGACTCGTATTTTTCAAAGGCCGAGTTTGGCCAAGAAATGTCAATCAGTGCAACATGCGATGGATCCATTCCCCTAAACGTGATTCCTTCAGCTGTGGCCTCAAAGGTTGCCTCCTCTACCAAAGTAGATATCGCAGAAAGAATCGCCTTCCATTCATCTGAGCCACTGGTTTTCGCTGAGAACAAAGCTAAATGTGGTGTTGATATGCTGCCAGTTAAACGTTATGAGCAGCTACGAATAATTACGCCAGGTATGACTGCACTTGCTGCAACGATAAAACTGAGTCGTTGGCTCGTCTGCACTTCTTGTCTGGAGCATCCACCATACAGCTTCACCATTGCCGCACTTTTCGCAATCTATCTTGATCGTTGGAAGGGTTTGATCCGTCTGGGATTCATCAAAAACTGTAAAATCCTTGTCGAGTTGCGAGGACGATTTTTTTGTATCTTGTTTTTCTTCAGCTCCAGCAAAGCCGCATTTCTGACAGGTACCTTTCTTTAGACGTACGCCGCACTTGGGGCAAAACTGCATCTAGACACCTTTGAGCTTAGAGTGTATTGTCTGCTTTAGGTCTTCTGCAAACTCGATTGCTGAAGAGGTCGCCTTTTCTATCTCCTTGATTGGGTTGCCCTTTGCTGAATTTACGCGCATCGAATACTCATTTGTGAGCGGGTGTCTTAGAATCACACCTGCAAACTCTACCTGCTGGTCCTTTAGGAGCTCGTGCTGGACAATGTATAATGTACCAATGTCAGAATCGCGAATTGACAGGTCAGTCTCCCTTGAGGAAGATTTGATTATTTCAGCGTTCATTCTATCGGAAAACAACTTATTGTGGATATAAATCATCGTGCACTATGGGAAGCGAAAAAACGTACATCTCCGAGATTAGTCTTACAATGGACAAAGACGAATATGCAAAAAACGATGACGTTGTAATCGGGGTACAGTTTTCAATCCAGGGGAACCTAAGGGAGGCATTCAACGAAAAAAATTGGACCGATTCCTACAACAAATACGATAACCTGTTCAAGCTGAAATACGGAATCAAGCTGGCCTCAGGCGGGCTAAGGAAGCGCGCACTCAAGGAGATTGATACCTACAGAAAGGCATCCCTATTTTGGACACGAAACCCAAAACTCGTCAATCCCCATCAGGAAAAACGTGTCTGGGTCCAGGTTGCAAAAAACTTTGAGCCGTTCATCAGACTCACAGAAGATGACGTACGGGCGGAATTGTTTGATTTTGATGAAAAAGTGACGTTCAAGGCCTCTGAGCTTGGTGAGGGAAAGCACAAAATCGGAGCCGAGGTCTATGCATCCTGGCAAAAACACCACTTTACCGAACCTGATAGCGTAAAGAACGGTGCAAAAGAGATCGAAATAACTATCAAATGATATAAGCTACCTTCGAGGGAAAAAATTATGGCAAAATACGACGGGCTTTTGGGCCAGCCTGTACTTGAGGTAGAAGAGCCAGACGCAGAAGGCGGCGTAACCATCATTTTCAAGGACAATAGGTTTCTGTTCGTAAAAGTAGTCGACGGAAAAATAGAGACGATATCCATTCCTGAATAAAGTCATTTTGTCTTTAGGAATTTCTCGTATGTCGATATTGCGATTTCCTGAGACTCTGACTGAATCGAGCCAGGCCTTTCCTCTCGAATCTTTTCGATTGCCTCTTTTGCCGACATTTTCTGGTGTTTTATTAGATAGCATGCAAGAATGGTTCCAGTCCTGCCAATCCCGGCTGCGCAGTGCACCATTACCGGCTCGTTGTTTTTTATTTTCTCGTCAATGAAATCGACTGCAGCGACGATTTTCTCAATGTCTGGCGCGGAGAGATCCTCTGTTGGAATGTGCAGGTATTCTAATCCCTGCACCCAGGAATCAGGCAGCCCCTGTTCTGTCATTGTGACAATTGATCTTACTCCCTGCTTTGTAATCCAGTTTATTTCCTCGTAGCTTGTCGGCATGCCAGAGCCTGCAAGCTTGCCTTGGAGCAACCACGAGAAATTGGTGGGCCTCTTTACTACCCTTCCGTGAATTTTGCGCCAAAGATTTCCAGGCTTGCTCATTTGAGGTTTTGTCAGAATTTCAGATATTTAGATAGTTACATTCTTTATATTAGAACGTCGTATAATAATACGGTTTTGAACAAGGAGGCTATTCTGTATGACAAGCTGCCGGGCAACAAAGTCCGATGTACAGCATGTGCTAGATACTGCGAAATCAAGCCAGACCAAATCGGCCTTTGCGGAATCCGCGGAAACGTGGACGGCAAACTTGACTTGTTCGTGTACGGCAAGGTGATAACGGGGCAGGTAGACCCAATAGAAAAAAAACCCGTAATCCACTATAGGCCAGGCACAAGAATCTTCTCAATTGCCACAACTGGCTGTAATTGGCTTTGCAAATTTTGTCAAAATAACGATATTTCTCAGAGAAGAAAAGTAGAGGGAACCGACATGACGCCGGATCAAGTTGCGCAGATGGCAGTAGATTACGGCTCTCAGGGAATCGCATACACGTACAACCAACCATCGATTTTCATCGAGTTTGCGCGGGACTGTGGAATTGAAGCCCACAAAAAGGGTCTCTTTAACATCTTTGTCTCAAACGGATATGATACGCCGCAGACAGTAAGGATGATGGATGAATTCTTGGACTGTATTACAGTTGACTTCAAAGGAAGTGCAGAGCCTGATTTTATTAGAAAAATCATTGGCGTGCCGGACCCAAAACCGATCTTTGATACTTTGCTTGAAATTCGCGACAAGACGAAAATCCATGTAGAGATTACTGATCTTATTGTGCCGCAGGTAGGCGACAGTCTAGAGTATGCAAAGAAGCTGTCAAAGTTTGTGTATGACGAGTTCGGCCCAGAGATGCCGATTCACTTTCTGAGATTCCATCCAGACTACAAGATGATGGAGTTTCCTCCAACGCCGGTCAAGACACTTGAAAATCACTACCAAGTCGCAAAACAAGAAGGACTGGAGTATGTCTATTTGGGAAACGTCCCAGGACACCCATACGAGCACACATACTGTCCTGGCTGCAAAAACATAGCAATAGGAAGATACGGATTTGACATCACATCTTGGAATCTTGACGAGCACAACAAGTGCAAAACCTGCGGAAAGCAGATTCCAATTATTGGTCAGCTCGACAAGAACTACAAAAAAAGCAGATCCCAGTTTGTCATCTAAAAGGCGACAGCCCGCACGGGTGAGCCTGTCGCGCCATACATCTTCAAAGGCAGAGCAGCAAGTCTGAACTTTGTAGATTTTATCTTGTTCAGATTGCAGAGATTCTCCAAAATCAGCACATCATTTCCAAGCAGAATGTGATGAGCGGAAAACTTGGAGCTGTTTCCTGCATCTATACTTGGCGAATCTATCCCGACTAGGTTTGTCTTTTTTGATGCGATATATCTAGCTGCAGAGTCTGCAAGGCCTGGATTTTTCTCAAAAAAATCACGCCTTTCGATGTTGTCATTCCAGCCCGTGGCAAACAACACACTGGAATGCTGCGGAATTGCTCCGTGCCTTTGTTCAAATTTCATAATGTCGGCTTTTGTGATGGTGTAGTTTGGCTTTGATTTTATTTTAATGAGCAGGACATTGCACAAAAAGCGGCCGGGTTCTATCCGGTGAAGTTTTTTTCCGCGCTTTAGAAAATGATATGGAGCATCAACATGGGTTCCGGTATGCGTGCTCAAAAAAAGCATTTCTAGGTTGTATCCGTCTTTTTTGAGCTCATCCCACTGTATAAAATGCGGTTGCGGTGATCCCGGAAACATCGGAATTTTTTCGGAAATCGTTAGTGTCAGGTCGAGCAGTTTCACAAAATTATTCTAGTGACACTTGTATTTTTTCGTGATCAAAGATAATAAATAGACCCCATTTAGAATACATTCTACATTGCCTATAGCATTCATTCTTTTGAATTCCGATTTGGGTTCTGACCAAGAAATTGTCACAAAAATAAAGGAGATTCTTGGCGTAGAAAAAGGACTCAAGTATGACGTACAAGGCGTATACGGCATCTATGATATTGTAGTAAAGATCGAGTCGGACAACGCAGACCACCTCCGAAGCGTAATCACAAGCAAAATACGAAAAATAGAGAAGGTCCAATCCACCCTTACCATGATGGTAATAGACGAGCAAGAAAAGCTATAGGCTTCTGATTGCCTCTACCGTGGCAAGAATTTCTGCACGTGTGTTAAAAAAATGAGGCGAGGCACGAATGATCTTCTTGTCTGAAATTTCGCGCACGGCAAGGACTATTTTTCGCCTTTCCAAATATTCCACAACCTGTTGCGGCTGTTTTTTGTCTAAAGAAAATGATACTATGCTGGTTCTTTTTTCCATATCCTCAGGACCATAAAGTGTAGCTCCGGGAATCTTTGCGAGTTCTTCCCTTAATAGATCTGCAAGATCAATTATTTTTTCCCTGATGTTATCAAGTCCAAGATGCAGCAAAAAGGAAACCGAACTCTCAAGGCCGGCAATCGCGACAAAGTTTCTAAAGCCTCCTTGGAACCTGTCTGGTAGATCCTTGTAGGCGATCTTGTCGGTATCGTACAACATGGCTGACTCTCCTGTAATGTGAAGTGGCTCCAGCAGGCTGGCAGAATCCTTTTTGCAGACAAATACACCTATTCCCATTGGGCCGCAGAGCCACTTGTACCCATTAAATGCAACAAAGTCTGCCCCGGTTTTTGTATAGTCATAATCCCCTATGCAGCCTACCGTCTGGGCCGCGTCCAAAAAGTATGGAATGTTTTTTTCTTTGAGGATTTTGCCGATCTGCACTACTGGAAGGATTGTTCCAGTATTGTATAGTCCGTGGCTTAGCGCAACTAGGCTCGTGTTTTTGTCAACCATTTTTTCAAGCTCGGACATTTCAAAAAATCCGTTTTGATCTGTTGTCAAATTCCGGAGCTCCACTTTGTTTGCGAGGCGCAACCACGGATAATAATTGGAATGGTGCTCGTGTGTGGTTCCGCGAATTATGATGTTAGAGTTTTTTTGAAATGACACTCCTGCAGCAACCGAGTTGATTCCTTCAGTCGTGCTTTGAGTAATTACCACTTCTTCTGGCCTGCATTTTACAAGTTTTGATATGGCCTTCCTTAGTGCAGCCGATTTTTCTGCAAGCACAGCGGCAAAGTCAAGCGAGTCTGGGCCGAGCACGTTGTACCTGATGGTAAAGTCTTCCATCGCCTTCATTGTTTGGAGGGGAATCAGGGAAGAAGAGGCATTATTAAGATAGATGCGATCGCTTTTTGCAAAGGAATGCGAGACAAACTCCTCGTCCAAATTCATTATTATATCTGAGAATGAACTGATCCTTGTTGGATAAAAACCAAGATGCATCTCAACTGCACAAGATGATTTTTAGCAAAAATCTTGGTTCGATTTCATTTGATGACGCGATAACAAAGACATACTTTTTTCACAAGCTGATCTTTTTTGAGGAAACCCCGGTAATCTACTTGGACTTTGATCTGTTGTATAGCGGATACCTTGCCGCAAACATCTTGCCGCAAAACGAAAACCTCGAAATCCACCATCCAAATGAAAACACATGGAAGGAAATACTCGTGGATGTGCTCGAACAGATTTCAAAGAGGCAACACCTGGTGATAGTCGACTCGCTAAACGGATTTTTTGTGACACTGGCAGACCAGAAAGACTCTGGAAGAATAGTTAACAGCGTCCTTGTACTGCTTGCAAGTTTGGGACAAAAAACAAACTCTGTAGTTCTTGCGGGAAGTGTTTCAAAATACAAGGAGGAGGGATGGGTTTTGCCTGCGATTGGGAGGCACGTAATCCAAATAGAAAAAATGAATCTTTTTTCCGTCAGAAAACAAAACTCGCATTTTTCGCTTGCTCTAGTTGACAAGCACAATTTAGAAAAATCATCCCTACAAATCAACGATCTTGATCTAGTCTAGTTTTTGCAAAAATGCGATCGGAATTTTATAACAGCGTTAAAAATTGTCTAACGCCGTTATAATTACAATTTTTTAGGTAAGTTATATTAAGAGCCAAAAGGTATCGAAACTCGATAGAAATGCCAGTAGCAATTTTACCAGACATTGGTGAACAGATGTGCATTGGATGCGCACTATGCGTAGAAATCTGCACAACTCTGGGACCAGATGTACTTAGAGTAAAACCAGTCGAAGGCTGGAAAAGAGGTAAGGCATTCGTCTTTTACCCGGAAAGATGCATCTCCGACGGAGCATGCATTGGTGTTTGCCCAACAAAGGCAATCTTCTGGATGAGACCAATGGA
>CAZETC010000019.1:15754-18936 GCA_964515435.1 uncultured Candidatus Nitrosotenuis sp. | reverse complement strand
GTTTAGAGTGGTGAATCTCCATTGTTTTTGCGTCAATGTGTGGCTCTAGCGCATCGTAAGCATATGGTACTTCAGGAAGTGTGTATTTTCCCATGCAAGTTTTGCTGAGTTTTCATAATTTAACACTTGCGAGTGTGTATATGTAAAGATAAATTGCATTGCGAAATAGTCAGATATGGTTGCTTTCGAAATTAATTTTCTGCTCAGTCATTGCAGTAATTGGCGTCTTGCTCTCAACACAAATCCAAGACGATCCTAAACTGGAGGTTCTGCTGGACAAAAGCAGCAAGTATGTCGGCGTGCAGCATCCGCGCAACTTGGGGTACGACGGAAGCGGAATCAAAATAGCAATTATCGATACAGGTGTTGACTATAATCATCCTGATCTTTTCGGGTTTGGTCCAGACGGCAAAGTCATAGGCGGATTTGACTTTGTCGAAAACGATAACTCCCCCCTTGATACAACCGGGCACGGAACCGAGGTAGCAGGAATAATTGCAGCGGACGGAAGCCTAAAAGGAATTGCGCCCAAGGCAAAAATTTTGTCATACAGGGTTTCAGACACCGGAAACGCTGTTTCATCCGATTTGATAGTAAAGGCAATCAATCGCGCAGTCCAGGACGATGTGGATATCATCAACATTAGTCTTGGTGTGAATCGAACCAACGACAAAATCGAGGACGCAATAAACAACGCTGTAAGCAAGGGAATAGTAGTGGTTGCCGCCGCTGGAAATAGCGGCCCCGACCCAAGGTCCATCGGAAGCCCCGGAAGAGACCCGCACGCAATAACTGTCGGTGCAACATACAACAATCTTACTGCGAGTCTGGTTGCCACATTTGAAATAGATGGAAAGCGAATTCAGGTCCTGCCGATGGTCGGAACCGAGCCGCTGGCAGAACCAGTCAGGACCGAGATAGTGTTTGGTAAGTACGGCAGGCAAAGCGATCTAGTAGATGTTGACGCAAGAGACAAAATTTTGCTAATAGAACGCGGAAGCGACAAAAAGGATGAGCTGGTGTATTTTTCTGAAAAGGAGAAAAACTCGGCGGCAGCCGGCGCAAAGGCGATAATTGTGTTCAACAGCGAACCTGGAATATTTCTCGGGGATCTGAAAAACAAGCTGGAAGGTCCAGACTACAAACCCGTGATTCCGGCAGTTTCCATGTCAAAAGAAGACGGCCTGGCACTAAAAGCAAGACTGGAAAACAAAACTGTTGGAAGCATCAATACATTTTATCACCCAGATTTTGTCTCCTTTTTCAGCTCGCGCGGCCCTGTCTCGCCTTTTTACATCAAGCCAAATCTTGTAGCGCCCGGGGTATTTGTTAACACGACCTCGATTTCTGGAAGCTACAACCTGACTAGCGGAACTAGTTTTGCCGCACCGCATGTTTCCGGAGCGGCTGCATTGCTTTTGCAAATAAACCCGGCCCTTAGTCCAGAAGAGGTTTCTTCCCTGATTTCTACTACGGCCGACCCGATTTTCGACACGTATGGCACCCGCTTTACGCAAGAGATTAGCGGCGTTGGAAGGCTGAACATAACAAAGGCTTTTTCTGCGGATCTGATAATTTTGCCACCGTATGTGATTTTTGATCTTTCTCCGTTTACCAAAACTCAGACTGCAAGCTTTGAGCTAAAAACGATTGGCCAGTCAAGGCACGACGTCCTAGTGCAAATCAGCATTGATCAGAACACTACTAGATTCGATCACTCCATCAACGGCAATACACTGGACGTAACAGCAACGCTTGAGAGTCAGCTCAAAGGCCAACACGAGGGAACAATCAACATAATGCACGACAATAACACGTACCACGTGCCAGTTTTGCTCAGAGTATCAGAAGGGTCTGTAAATGTAAAGGAGATCATGGGCCGACTTGACTTTGCAATAGAATTGCAAAAAGACTGGACATATGCAAAGATCTCGGTTTTCAATGCAGATTCTAGGCTTGTCGATACGGTTTCCCTGACACCGTCAAGGGCCGAGTCGGTTCTGATACAAAAAGCTGGCACCTACTGGGTTCAGGCAGAAGTAAGATCAGGAAATGAAACAATCGATCTTTACAACACCGTAGCGGTGGAGACTCCAAACACACAGACCAGGCTTGACGTTGGCATCCCCGGACAGCAGCTCGTAATAATAATTGGAATGATGCTAGTCGTTATCGCAGTAGGTCTTGTGATTAGAAGAAAGTGATCATGGTTTTGGCCCAGCGTCTGCTATTTCTGGCGAGACGTTCTTGAATTTTTTAAAGTTGTCAACAAACATGTGAGCGAGCTTTTTTGCGGAAAGATCGTACGCATCCTTGTCTTGCCATGTCGTTTTTGGATCAAGCACCTCTGATGGAACACCGGGGCATTCTGTTGGAACGTCCAGGTTGAATAGGTCGTCGTGCCTGTATTTGACTATGTCAAGCGCGCCCGTGAGTGCCGCAGTTACCATTGCCCTGCTGTACTTTATGTTGATTCGCTTGCCAACGCCGTACGGGCCGCCTGACCAGCCGGTGTTGATTAGGTACACTATCGTGCTGTGACTTCGTATTTTCTCTCCCAAGAGTTTTGCATACACCGATGCAGGTCTTGGCATGAACGGTGCACCAAAGCATTCTGAGAATGTCGCCTTTGGTTCTTTGATTCCCCGCTCCGTCCCTGCAAGCTTGCTTGTGTATCCTGACATAAAGTGGTACATTGCACCCTCTTTTGTGAGCCTTGAGAGTGGTGGCAGTACGCCCAATGCGTCTGCTGTCAAAAATACGATAACCTTTGGATTGCCGCCAACACTCGGGAACACTGCAGCTGGAATGTATTCCAGTGGATATGCAGCCCTCGTGTTTTCTGTGAGTGAGCCGTCATCAAAGTTTGGCATGAGCGTCTGCTTGTCGATTACCACATTTTCTATCACCGCGCCGGACTTGATTGCGTTCCAGATTTGCGGTTCTGATTCTCGGTTCAGGTTGATGCATTTTGCATAGCATCCTCCCTCAAAGTTAAAGACGCCTCTGTCTGACCAGCCGTGCTCGTCATCGCCAATCAGCATTCTGTTTGGATCTGCGGAGAGACTCGTCTTGCCGGTTCCTGAAAGGCCGAAGAAAAGTGCTGTGTCCCCGCTTTTGCCGATGTTTGCAGAACAGTGCATCGGAAAGATTCCCCGTTTTGGCAAGAGATAGTTCATTAC
>CAZETC010000019.1:12044-15744 GCA_964515435.1 uncultured Candidatus Nitrosotenuis sp. | reverse complement strand
GTCCCGTCCACTTCATGAATTGCCTCAAATCCGTTTATGCACATCACTGTAAACTCCGGCTCGTGTTCGTCAAGTTCTGCTGCTGACGGCCTTACGAAAAGCTGTCTTGCAAAAAGGCTTTGCCAGGCATGATCGTTTATGATACGTATCGCAAGTCGGTTTTCCCTGCTTGCTCCTACAAACCCGTCAAAGACAAAGATCTCTTTTCCTTCCACGAACTTTGTCATCTTTTCAAATATCTTCTCAAATCTGTCGATTGGGAACGGGTGGTTTACCTTCCCCCAGTCCACGTTGTCGTGGGTCTCATCGTCATCAACTATGTATCTGTCATCTGGCGACCTGCCCGTGTACTTGCCTGTTTTAACCGCAAGCGAGCCGGTAGCGGTCACCATTCCCTCGTTTCTTTGCAGAGCCACCTCGGTGAGTTTCTCAGGTGTGAGGTTTCTGTGAACTTTGGACGGCTTGATTCCAAATGCGTTTATCTGCGAGATAAACTTGGGAGTAAGAGTTGTTTTTGTATCGCTCATTGCAAACACCACGTCAAAGAACACAAAGCATTCACTGAATAATCAAGACGATTTGGCTTCATTATTATCTCTTACCCATTCGCAGTTGATCATCAAGTAAACCTATTTATTGTAAAATCTAAGAGTCTTTTTGTTGACCATAAATAAGGAGAAGCTTGCGCTTCGGGAAAAGATCTCAGAGCACAGGCCGGACTTTGTAAGACAGGAAAGCTGGAGATACGTGCGAGTCGGCCTTGCCTGGAGAAAACCAAAAGGAATCGACAACCACCAGAGAAGGCAAAAGTTTCGAGGAAGGCCGGGACTGGTCAAAGTAGGCTATGGCGGTCCAAAGATTGCGCGTGGCCTGCACCCATCAGGATTTACAGATAATCTAGTTCACAACATTTCAGATTTACAGAAACTCGATCCAAAAACCGATGGCGTGCGAATAGCACACGGAGTTGGAACGAAAAAAAGAGTCGAGCTAGTCGCAAAAGCAATCGACAAAAAGTTCAAAATCTTTAACGCGCGAGTGAGAACAAGTGGTAGTAAATCTTAAGACCAAAAAGCGTCTCGTATCGCGAGTAGTGGGAGTAGGGATGAGCAGAATCAAGTTCGATTCCGAGAGATCAGACGACATTGCGGACGCAATCACTCGCGCCAACATCCGAGGCTTGATTACTTCTGGTGCAATCACAATCAAGGCGGCAAATGGAACCTCGCGCGGCAGATCAAAGCACAAAAAATTACAAAAAGGAAAACGTGGAACTACCACAGGTTCCAAAAAGGGAACTAAGGGTGCACGTGTAGGCAAAAAAGAAGTTTACGTAATGAGAACCCGCGCCCTGCGCCACAGGCTAAAGGTTGCAAAGGACAGAAAAGAGATAACAAACCCAGAATTTTGGATCCTCTATCGCAAAATAGGCGGCAACACGGTGAGAAACATCGCCCACCTAAGAAGCCTAGTCGAGGAAATTAAATCGCACAGAAAATCTAAAACCTAAAGACTGACTTTTCCCAGTCCTGTACTTTTCCATTCGTTATTATGATGCCCTCGTCTGAGAGCATTTTTGTTTTGACCTTGCCGCCGTAAAAGTAGCCTCCGATTTTTCCGTCGGATTTGACAACTCGGTGACACGGTATTATTACTGGAAAGGGGTTCTTGTTCATGATTTGGCCGATTGCCCTCTGCCCGTTTTCAAGGCCCACTGCTTTTGCCAGCTCGCCATATGTCGTTACTTTGCCCTTTGGCACTTTGAGCAGTTTTTTGTACACCCGCCTGTCCAAACCATTCAAAGTTTTACCACCTCAAGACTTGTTGCACTTAGCAAATCTAATACTTTCTGCTTGTGCGGCCCAAGGCCTGTCCAGTCAAGAAGTGCAGTCTTTGCCTGCTTGTTCTGCTGCAAAACATGTGAAAAAAGATCCCCATCCAAAAACTCCAGCGCATGCCTTGGAATGACAGTCCCGAGCGAATGGCTCCCGTGTAAGAGTTCCTCTGTGAACTTGACAGGATAGTGGGTTCCGCCAAAACAGATCGCCATAGGACTTGGTTTTATCGGCCCTAACATTGCTTCCAGAACCAGCTTTGCGATCGAGGCGCACAGCGATTCGTCGTTCCACTGTTTTTCTGTCGTGCCGATTTCGACAAACAATGTTGGCTTGGAAAGCGCAGTCGGGCCATGGTGTGTGGCCTCTATTGTAATCTGAAATTTCGCGAAATTCTTTCTGTTTTGCCAGAGCTTTTGCATGTAGGTCTTTTGCAAGTCGGGATGCGGAACTGCAACCTGTCTTTTGTTTCCTCCAAACTTGGCATCGGAAAAATTTCCCGTGCTATGGCACGTGAGTGCAAGTTCGCCTGACTGCGCCGCGTGCTTTGATAGGAAGACAAAGCCGTCATAGCTATACTTTTCCTCAAGCCAGTCAGCAGAAATAGCAGGTGATGGTATTATTACCAGATCAAAATTCTTTCCGTGAAAAATCTCTCCGTCCTTTTCCATTTGCCGCGAGAGAAACTTGGCCATATTGTGGCCTGCTGGGTCTTTTTCGTATGCGACCAGCAAATCCATGCCTAAAAGATATAAGGGCACTTTATTAACTTCCAGCAATGGACTTGAAAATGACCCTAAAGAACATGGCAAACACAATAAAGCTTGCCAAAAAATCTGACAAGGACGACTATATGCAACATCTCAGACTGGTTCTTCTTGGCATCGGCTCGATTGGAACGATTGGATTTATAATTCAGTTTGTATTTTCGGTCTTCAAGTAGATGGAATTGTCACAAGAAATCAAACCACACCTTTTTGCAGTCAGAACCACTGGAGGTCAAGAAAAAGTGGTGATGAACCTATTACAAAATAAGATAAAGACGAGCAAGATCAACCTGTTGTCGGTTCTTTTAGTTGACAACCTCAAAGGATACATCGTAATCGAGGCAAAGGACGCAAACGCCGCCTTTGACGCGTTACAGGGAATCAGGCACATCCGGGGCCAGCTCCGAGGCGAGCTTGAATTCAAGGACATTGAGGGGTACCTTGTTACAAAGAGCAATGCCCCGCAGATAGCAATAGACAATGTAGTCGAGATAATCGGCGGCCCGTTCAAGGGAATGAAGGCGACTGTTACGCGAGTCGACAACGACAAGGAGGAGGCAACTGTGATTCTTTTGGATGCTCCTTATCAGCTTCCGGTAACAGTGGACACGAACTATCTCAAGATATCGGCTACTTAGCAAGGATTAAATCTTCACGCAAGCGAGTCACCCCATGTCCGATACGCAATCCATTTCTGCACTTGTAACGGGAGGACAGGCGTCTGCAGGTCCGCCATTAGGTCCTGCTCTAGGTCCGCTTGGCGTAAACATTATGGAGATAATCAACACGATAAACGAGCGAACCTCGGATTTTGAGGGAATGAAGGTGCCAGTTACCGTATCAGTCAACACAAAGACGAAGAAATGGGAGGTAACCGTTGGAATCCCGTCGGCTTCAGCCCTGATACTAAAAGAGGTAGGAATCCAAAAGGGCTCTGGAACAAGCGGCGCCACATGGGTTGGCGACATCAAGATAGACTCGATTGTTAAAGTGGCAAAGGCCAAGCTCGAGTCATCGTATGCAAGCTCGATAAAATCTGTCGCAAAAGAAGTAGCAGGAACCTGCGTTTCCTTGGGAATAAAAATCGAGGGAAAGCAT
>CAZETC010000019.1:10636-12034 GCA_964515435.1 uncultured Candidatus Nitrosotenuis sp. | reverse complement strand
AAAGAATTCACTGCAGACGTAAATGCGGGAAAATGGGACTCTAAACTTCAGTAGTTATTTGTCAACCAAGTAAGAGGGCTCTTTGTCTGTTTTCTGTAATTCCACGAACGTTTCTGTGCTCTGAATTCCCTCTATCTTGCCCAATTTGTCAATTACTATGGTGTGCAGTTTTTCCAGATTTTCTGCGTGAACCCCGATCATTATATCAAACCTGCCCGTGACCTCGGAAATCGAGACTATCTCTGGCGTCTGCAGGAGATGCTTGTGAATTTGGTCCTTTAGCTTCGGGTCGCGGTTTATGCCTATTGTGGCCTTTACGCCGATCCCAAGCTGCGCCTCGTCAACTAGGATGGTGAATTTTTTTATGAGCTTCTTTTTTGTGAGCCTCTTGATTCTGCTGTATAGAACAGACGCGTTTATCCCCATTTTTTTTGACAGGTTTGGAACAGAGATGCTCCCATCCTTTGTCAGCTCGTACAGAAGGCTCATGTCAAGATTATCCAGCTTGTGCAATGTTTTCGAGATAGTGGATTCGATATTAATAAACGTAATTTTTGGCTTGAAAAATTGCAGATACTGGAAAGCAGTATTGCCAATTTGCAAAAAATTACAATTTTTGCCAAATTTTCTTTGGTGACCGACAAACGATTTTAAATAGGCTTTCTTGGAGTGTCGTCATTGATCAGCGAAGCGGAATTAGCAAAGATGATAGCAGAAGCCAAGAGCACCGACAAGGAACGCAAGTTCAAGCAGTCGGTGGAACTGTACATCATTCTAAAGGATATTGATGTCAAAAAAGGCTTTGCACTTAACGATACAATCCAACTTCCAAAAAAGCTCAGCAGCCCAACCACCGTATGCGTAATGGCTGGAGGAGACATGGGGCTCAAGGCAAAAAGCGCAAATGCCGACCGCGTACTCAGCGGAGACGAGATCAGCAACATTGCCGCAAACAAGCGCCAAGCCCGCAAGTTCATCAAC
Source organism: uncultured Candidatus Nitrosotenuis sp. (assembly GCA_964515435.1). GTDB lineage: Archaea > Thermoproteota > Nitrososphaeria > Nitrososphaerales > Nitrosopumilaceae > Nitrosotenuis. The sequence goes on along the minus strand of CAZETC010000019.1, from coordinate 11,053 downwards.
AATTATGACTTCTTTTTGGCAGACACGCAGCTCATGACTACAGTAGGTAAGGTCCTCGGTCAGCTCCTTGGACCTAGGGGAAAGATGCCCGTACCAGTTCCATTCAACGCGCCAATCGATGCAATTTTGGACAGATTTAGATCATCAATCAGAGTAAAGGTAAAGAACTCACTTTCAATCTCATGCAAAATTGGGAACGAATCCATGTCTGATGAAGATCTGGCGGCAAACGCACACGCAATCTTGGCCGCAATGGAGAAAAAGCTCCCAAGCGGCGACAGGAACATCAGGCGAGTAATCATAAAGACATCCATGGGAAAGCCAATCAAACAAGTGCAGCAGGTAAGAAAGTAAATGCACAAGAACAGGACAAAATACCCGCAAAAGAAAGCGCAAATGTACCAGCAGCTGCAGGAG
>CAZETC010000019.1:1578-10626 GCA_964515435.1 uncultured Candidatus Nitrosotenuis sp. | reverse complement strand
CTGCAGGAGCTTCCAAAAAAATACAAAGTCACTGCACTTGTAAGAATGGAAAAGGTCAGATCATCGCAGCTCTTGCCACTGAGAAAAAAATTCCTTGATCAGGTAGTTATCATGAGCATAAAGGACCAGGTGGCAAAGAAGGCACTCGCCACACTGAGCATTCCGGGGCTCTCAAAGATGGTAGAGTCACTCACCGGCCAGTGCGTTTTGATGTTTACAAACATGTCGCCGTTTAAGCTAAATGTTCTGCTAGGAAAGAACAAGATAATGATGTTCGCAAGGGGCGGAGATATTGCAAGCGTCGACGTTGTCGTCCCAGCAAAGAACACAGGCATTGCACCAGGTCCAATGCTTACCGAGTTCAAGGAAGCCGGAATTGCGACAAAGATAGACCAAGGAACAATTTGGATTACTAAAGACACCACACCAGTCAAAAAGGGCGGGGCAGTTGGCGAGAAGCTTGCCACGTTATTGCAGAAGCTTGACATAAAGACAGTCGAGGCAGGAATCCTCCTTGACGCTGCTCTAGAAGAAGGCATGCACTACAAGCGAGAAGAACTCGTAATAGACCTAGACAAGTACAGAAGCCTTTTCGCACAAGCTCACCAGGAAGCAGTCTCACTATCAATCTCTGCAGGCTACATTACTGCAGACAACGTAAAACAAGTCCTCGCAAAGGCAGCGCAGGGCGCGCGCTCTGTCGCAGTCGAAGCTGGATACGTCACAGACGAAACAAAAGAGCAGGTTTTGCAAAAGGCAAACGCCCAAGCACAGTCCGTTGCCTCAAAGGCAAAGGGCTACACCCCAGCATAGACTATTTTTCCCTGGCTCTTGGCAGATTCCAGTTGTACTTCATAGCTACAAGCCTCGTTGCAGTGGTGACAATTATTCCAATTATTGATGCCGCAAACAAAGGCACGTCCCCTGCCAACAGCCCATAGAACACAATCACACCGACAAAGCTTGCCGTGACGTACAGCTCCTTTACAAAGATGAATGGGACCTCATTTACAAATACGTCTCGGAGAATTCCGCCGCCGACCGCGGTAAGGATCCCTGCAAACGCGATTGCCAGAAAGTTTAGGCCGAAAATATTGTACGCAAACGTTGCTCCGGTTATCGAGAACACCCCAAGTCCTATCGCGTCAAACTTTAAGAACAGATTCCAGTGCTTTTGGAGGTGCGGATACAGAAAGAAGAGCACAATACCTGATGCGACGGATACCGCGACATAGGTGGGATCCGAAATGGAGTTTGGCGGGAACCTGCCGATTATCACGTCGCGGATTGTTCCCCCCGCAACGCCAGTGATTATTGATAGAATTATTATCCCTACAATGTCGGACTTGTGTTCGATTGCCTTAAAGGCCCCTGTTACTGCAAATGCCATTGTCCCAAATAGGTCAAATACATAGATGAGAAAAACGAATGAACTGTCTGCCAACTAGAATTGAAATTATGTCATCATAAATAAGAATAAAGGTAAAAATGAAATTTTTGGGCTAGAATTTAGCCGAATAGCGAGGAGAGGCCTTCCATTGCTGCCTCTTCTGATTTTGCTGCTGCAGCCTCGTCCTTCTTTGGCTCGCCGCCAGCTGCTGGTGCTGCTGCGGCTGCAGGTGCTGCTGCAACTGCGATTGGAGCTGCCTTGATTGCCTCTTCGATGTTAACATCTGCGAGTGCTGAGACCAGTGCTTTTACCTGGGCCTCACTTACTTCTGCGCCACTTGCCTTTACTATACTAGTAATGTTAGCTTCGTTAACCTCTTTTTTGAGTTTGTGCAAAATTAATGCAGCGTAAACGTATTCCATTGTATCGTGACTCTTTTTTGAGGATAATATAAAACTATGTAGGTCAGTTCAGGATTTTCAGACTTCGGCAAACAGAGTACAGGTTTTGTTTTAGATTTTTGTCATAGAGCGTATCCATTCTCTGTTTTAGGATTCGCTTTGCCTGGTCTCTTTGAGGGCCTTCCGGAAGCGAGAGCACGTTGTTGAGCATCTCAGGCAGTGATTCTCTTATCCATCCGTCCAATACCAAGTATAATTTTGGAGGAATCTGAATCAGCTTGTCCTCGTTTAGATCCATGACTTGGTTGAACGTCTCGTGCTCTGTCCTGTATACAAACGCCAAGATGCAGTTTTCCGGAGTCGGATTCTTTAGAATTTCTATGGACTGCGGTCCGGCTTTTCCCTGGGAGACCTTGTTTTTGAGGCCTGCGGCATTGATGAGCAGTCCGCTGACGCCGATCTTAGAACCGTCGATTCCAGTTACGACACCAATTATAATATTTTGATACTCGCCGTCTGGCTTTGATGCAAAGACATAGCTGCCTTCTTCGAGTCCCTTTTTGCGGCCAAACATGAGAAAGCTGCATATTGTATTCTATTTAATTTATTGTAGCAATAATTCTTAATATTGGTCAAGTGGAGTCTCAGAAGATGAACAAAGAAGAGATCCTTGCCAAATTTTCTTCAGAGCCTGACAGATACTACAAAGTCAAGCTTTTTGCAGAGCAGGGCTTTGCCAGAAGGTCGTGCTCAGTCTGCAAGAGATTTTTCTGGACGCTTGATTCTGACAGGAGCGCATGCCCTGATCATTCAGACGACACATATTCTTTTATCGGAAATCCGCCAACCTCAAAGCGCTTTGACTATACCGAGGCTTGGAAACAGGTAGAGTCGTTTTTTGTAAAAAACGGCCATACCTCGATTAGCAGGTACCCAGTAGTGTGCAGGTGGCGTGACGATCTTTACTTTACAATCGCGTCAATTGTAGATTTTCAGAGAGTGATGGGCTCGAAGGTTGTCTTTGAGTTTCCGGCCAACCCATTGGTTGTACCGCAGACGTGTCTCCGCTTCAAGGACATTGAAAATGTCGGTGTCACCGGCAGACACTTTTCCAGCTTTTGCATGATTGGCCAGCACAGCATCCCAAACAGCAAGGGATACTGGAAGGACGAGTGCGTTGATCTTGACTTTCGGTTGCTGACAGACGCGTTCGGGATAAACAAGAACGAGGTGATCTTTGTAGAAGATGTCTGGGCCGGCGGCGGATCCTTTGGATCATCGCTGGAATATTACGTCCGCGGCCTTGAGCTTGGAAACGCAGTCTTTACGGAGTTCCAGGGCGAGCTTGGGAAGCACACGGTTTTGGATCAAAAAATAATCGACATGGGTGCAGGCCTTGAGAGATTCGCATGGATAACCATGGGAACCCCAACTGCATACGACTGTTGCTTTGGTCCGATAACTCGCAATCTTTTTTCAAAGTCTGGAATAGATGCGGACTCGAAAATTCTCACAAGTTACTTTACAGAAATAGCAAAGAGTCTCGTAAAGTACCAGGATCTCTCCCATGTAAGAAAGGCTGCAGTCAAGGCATCAGGCCTGTCAGAAGAAAACCTCAACAAGATAATCACGCCGCTTGAGGGAATCTACATGATTGCGGATCATCTCAGAACGCTGATCTTTGCAATATCCGACGGTGCCCTCCCAAGCAACGTGGGCGGAGGCTACAACCTGAGGATAATCCTCCGAAGAATCATGGCTACAATGGACAGGCTTGGCCTAAGACTCGACCTGAATGAGCTTATCGATTATCATGTGGACTATCTCAAAAAGACATACCCCGAGCTCGAGCAATACCGGGAAGAGGTCAAGACCATTATCGGAATCGAGGTGGGCAGGTACCACGAATCAAAATCAAGAATGGAAAAAATAGCGCAGAATCTCAAAAGCCAGAAGAAAACCCTCAGCGTAGATGACATGATACGTCTCTACGAGTCAGATGGCATAACCCCAGACTATCTAAAGGAATATCAGGCCATATCGGAGATTCCCGACAGCTTTTACAGCAAGCTCTCAGAGCTGCACCAGTCGGACAAAAAGAAGGACACGGAAGAGTTTGATCTGCAGGGAATCGCTGACACCGATCTTCTGTTTTACAAGGACGACCCGATGAAGTTTGACGCCAAGGTCATCAAGGTACTCAAGAACAAGTTCGTAGTCCTGGACAGGACATCGTTTTATGCAAGGGGCGGCGGGCAGGAACCGGATCATGGAACAATAAATGGAGTAGACGTGGTGGATGTTACAAAGCACGGCAGCGTCGTGCTGCACGAAATAAGCGGCACCGCCCCAAAGGAAGGGGCTGCAGTAAGCTGCCAAGTGGACCAGTCACGGCGCCAGAGAATAACAAAGCATCACACCAGCACACATGTAGTTAACTCGTCTGCAAGAAACGTACTTGGCTCCTGGGTATGGCAGCATTCTGCGTTCAAAGAAAAAGACTATGGGAGAATAGACATCACGCACCATTCGAGCTTGTCTGACGAGGAAATTCACAAGATTGAAAGTTTTGCCAACGGAATAATCCAGAAAAACTTGCCAGTGACCATCAAGGAGTATGAAAGGGGTGAGGCCGAGCGGTCGTTTGGATTCAGGATATACCAAGGCGGTGTCGTGCCTGTAAAATCGGTAAGAATTGTTAGAATCGAGGATTTTGACGTGGAGGCCTGCGGTGGAACTCACGTGAAAAGAACCGGCGAGCTCGGCCTCATCAAGATTACAAAGTCGGAGAGAATCCAAGACGGCGTAGTGAGACTGGAATTCGTATCAGGTGAGGCCGCAATAGAATATGTCCAAAAGCAGTACATAGACATCTCGTCAATAATACGTGCGCTAGGATCAAACAGGGAAAAGCTCCTCAAGTCATTTGAGCACGCCATGACAGACTCTGATGCAGCAAAGAAAAAACACAAGCAACTCATCAAAAGGACAAACACAATAGTTGCTAAACACGCAATCGAGTCTGCAAAGAGTTTTGGACCCGTGAAATTTTATTCCATAATAGACGAGGAGCTGGACGAGGAATTCCATATTGCAGTAGGTGAGGAGGCAATCAGGCAGGATCCTTCCGTGATATATTGCGCCTTGATTGTGAAGGGCTCTGGAATCAGGATTATTGTTTTTGCAGGAGATCAAGCTTCAAATGTGTTCAAGGCAGGCGACCTGATCCGCGAACTTGCTGCAAAGCTTGGCGGCTCTGGCGGCGGTGACTCGAGGTTTGGGCAGGGAGGAGGAAAGGACACTGCAAAGCTTGTAGACGCGTTGAAGCACGCCGAACTATTAATCAAAAAGACAGTGAGCTCATGATAGACTGGAACAAGATAGAACAAAAGTGGCGTACCACGTGGCAGCAGTCCAAAGAATTTGAAACAGAGCCAGACCACAGAGAGAAAAAATTCATTACTGTAGCATACCCATACCCAAACTCGCCGCAGCATATCGGACACGGGAGGACCTACACCTTGGCAGATGTCCATGCTCGGTTTTTGCGCATGCGCGGCTACAATACGCTTTTTCCCATGGGATTCCACTATACCGGCACGCCGATCCTCGGCATGGCAAAGCGAGTCCAGGAAGGAGACAAAGAGCTGATCGAGAATTTTGAAAGTCTGTACCACGTTCCAAAGGACAAGATAAAGGAATTTGCAGAGCCCGTCAAGATAGCGGACTATTTCCACGAGGAGATAAAGCTTGGCATGATAGAGATGGGCTATTCCATCGACTGGAGGCGCGAGTTTACAACAATAGACCCAGTGTACAAGAAATTCATCGAGTGGCAGTTTCGGAAGCTAAGGGGAATGCATCTCGTGGTGCAGGGATCCCATCCAGTAGGGTGGTGCCCAAAGGACCAGAACCCCGTCTCACAACACGATACACTTGGTGATGTAGAGCCCGACTTTACAGAGTACATTTTGATCAAGTTTCACCACGATGGAATGGTAATACCTACTGCCACCTTGCGACCTGAAACCATCTTTGGTGTGACAAACCTCTGGATAAATCCTGCAATCAGATACAAAAAAATAAAGGTAAACGACGAAACCTGGCTAGTCAGCCCGGAGTGTGCAAGAAAGCTAGAATTTCTTGACAAGAAAATCTCCCCCCTAGGAGAAGTTGATGGCTCGGATCTTGTCGGCAAGTCTGTGAGCATCCTTGAGAAATCTGTTCCAGTGTTTCCTGCAAGCTTTGTCAAAAGCGACAACGGGACCGGAATTGTGATGTCAGTTCCAGCACATGCGCCGTTTGACTATCAGGCACTAGAAGACATAAAGAAAAACAAAAGCTCGATACAGGAAATTGCAAAAAAGATCAAGCCGATATCAATAATCAAGACAGAAGAATTTGGGGAGGTTCCGGCAAAAGAGGCAGCAGACAGGCTCAAAATACAAGACCAGAACGACTTGCGCCTTGAGGAAGCGACAAAAGAAGTCTATGCAAAGGAATTCTACGGGGGCGTCCTAAAGGAGAATACGGGGAAATTTGCAGGCCTCAAGGTCTCAGAAGCAAAGGATTCCATCAAGGAGTGGTTGCAGGCAGGCAAAAAGTCCGACATTTTGCTTGAGCTCAACAACGGCCCTGTGCGGTGCAGGTGCGGGGCGGAATGTGTAGTGAAAATTCTCAACGACCAGTGGTTCTTGAACTATTCCGACAAGTCCTGGAAGGAAAAAACCAACAAGTGCCTTGAGGAAATGAGCATCCTTCCAAACGAAATCAGGACAGAGTTCAACTATGTTGTCGGCTGGCTAAGAGAAAGGGCGTGCGCAAGACAGCATGGTCTTGGCACCACACTTCCATGGGACAAGGACTGGATTGTGGAGAGCCTTTCGGATTCCGTGATTTACATGGCATACTATGTTTTGGCAAAATACGTAAACTCGAATGAACTTTCTGCAGAAGGCCTTTCAGACGAATTTTTTGATCATGTCTTTTTTGGTGCCGGAGATTCAAAAAAGATCTCGTCTGGCTGCAAAATTCCTGAAAATTTGTTAAAGAAAATTCGGGCTGACTTTGCGTACTTTTATCCAGTTGATGCAAGGCATTCGGGCAGGGACCTTGTTCCAAACCACCTGACATTTTTTGTTCTAAACCACGTCGCATTGTTTCCGCGGGAGAACTGGCCAAGGCAGATAGTGGTTAATGGTTCTGTTCTCATGGACGGAAAGAAAATGTCAAAATCCATGGGAAACATCGTACCGCTAAGGCAGGCAATCAAGCAGTACGGCGCAGACCCGATAAGGCTGGCAATAATAATTTCAGCTGAGCTGCTCCAGGATGCTGACTTTAACCTGGATTCCATCAATACAATCAAGAACAGGCTTGAAAACATTTACGAGGACTGCGCAAGATACAAGCCTGCCAAGCCTTCGAGCCAAGAGTCAGAAGACCGGTGGATCCTCTCAAGGCTCCAGCATCTAGTCGGCCAGACCACTGCGGCGCTTGAAAAAATGCGATTGCGGGAGGCGCTACACCACATACTTTTCACCTTCGAGTCAGACCTGCAGTGGTACCTCAGGCGGGTAGAGGCAAAACAGAGAAAGGACGTCTCTTCCATGCTGCACCACATCCTTACACTAAGGGTAACGATGCTTTGCCCGTTTGCACCGCACATTGCAGAGGAGATGTGGGAGCGTCTAGGTAATCTAGGCCACGCATCAAAATCAACTTGGCCGGAATTGGGTCACGTTGCAGACACCAAGTCAGTGCAGGCAGAGGAGCTCCTCCAGTCAATACTTGAGGACATCAAAAACATTTTGAAAGTGACCAAGATCGCCCCGCAAAAAATCGTCTTATATACGGCAGACGCCTGGAAGGTCAAAGCGTACCAGAAGATAGCAAGAGATGTCATGGGAGGCCAGACAAACATTGGTGTAATCATCAAGGATCTGATTGCAAACAAGGAGACTGAAAATGTCGAAAAGGATCCAGAGTTTGTTAAAAAAACAGTCAATGCCGTGTTGGCAGAACCATCTGAAATGCGAAAGCTAAAGGCGGAGCTTGAGCCAATAAACGAAATTCAGGTAATCAGATCGGAACTGCCCACCCTTGTCAGGAAGGAGTTTGGGGTCGAGCTTGAGGCGTTTGAGGAATCGGATCCTGCAAAATATGATCCGAAAAACAAGGCAAGGATGGCTCGGCCGTTCAAACCAGCGTTACTGATCGAGTGACAAGTGGCAAGAAAGCACGAAAGTCTATTTATTAGACTGCGGAAAATTTCAAAGTGAATTGAAAATTGCTGTAGTTGGTGTTGGAGTCGCAGGCGGATATCTCATTTCTCGCCTCAAAAAAGATCACGAGATGGTTGGTTTTGAGCGAATGACTGAGGAAAACCACGATTCGATTTGCGCATGGGGCACATCAAGAAACGAGATGAAGGAATTGTGCGCAAAATCCGGAATTGACTTTGACGATTTTGTGATTCATCATGGAAAAGACCTGCATGTTAAGATGAACAATTCCCAGAAATTCGACATCAGGCTAAAGGGCCTAGTCACGTACGACAAAATCGGCCTCATAAAAGAAATGTCAAAGGGGGTCAAGATCCACTACGGCGTTGCCCCAAAGCTTGAGGACTTGGAAAAAGAATTTGATCTCATTGTTGATTGTACTGGATTTCACAGGAGCTATCTGCCAAAAATTGAAAAGGACTTTTACCTTCCCACATACCAGTACAAGATTCAGTATGACGGAAAGGTTCCAATAGACGACTTTTTTGTAAAACCATTCCCCGGAATGACTGGATATTTCTGGTATTTCCCACTAAATGACAACATGGCCCATATAGGTGCCGGCGACTATAAGAAAAACCACGTAGCGGAAACGGACAAGTTCTTTGCCAAATACGGGGGAAAAGTGACAAAGACCGTCGGAAGGCCAATCAGACTTGCAACACCAGATATGTGCGAGCCGTTCTATCATGGTAAGGTAGTCGGAGTCGGTGAATCCATTGGTACTGTTTATCCGCTTCTTGGCGAGGGAATCATACCAAGCATGATATGCGCTGACATTTTTGTCAGAAATATCGATGACCGAGAAAAATACCGAAAGGAGGTCCTGGAATATTTTGCAATTTATGCAAAGGTACTCAAGTTCATCAGGCAAAAGATGAAGGGGGACTTTTCTGCCATTAAAAGCCTAGCAGATCTTATCTCAATATTCCGATACATGAAGAAAAACGAGCAGCGCTTTGGAATGGAAATC
>CAZETC010000019.1:0-1568 GCA_964515435.1 uncultured Candidatus Nitrosotenuis sp. | reverse complement strand
CTTATGAAGGTAGCAAAAGCCTAACAAAAAGCCCGATATTTGTCACCTGTTAGCCGTGGTTTGTTCACTTTTTAGCACAAAATTAGAATGCGTGTTAAACTTTTTGGACAAATGACAGATCGCTGTTTTCCAAATTTGGAATGGAGGATAATGCTTATCAAACCAATTTTACATAATGATATCAGATGATTGATCAGCATCTAGAAGCAAAATACGACGGAATAAAAGGCACCTCTGTAAAACAAATTTTTAACGAAGATGTCATAGGAATCGACATTTCTGAAGAAGCTGCAGACAGGCTAGAAGTTGAATGCGGTCATTGCGGCAAATTAATTCGCATTCGAAGCCTTTCGGATCATATCATGGCATCTCATTCCACTGCCGTCGAAAAATCTAGATGTACTTGGTAAGATCACACAAAACTTGCTGTGCTCAGTCCTTCTCTAACTGTTCTTGTATGTTTCATGTTATAGTCATAGATTATACCGGAATAGTCACGCAAAACTTCTTTCATCGGATCAATTGATTCTGCCAGATAAAATCCCGGACAGTCACCTGTAAACTGGAATGTCGAGTGCACTCGCGCGTGCCCTTTCTCGTTTTCAAGCCACGTAGAAAACGGATATAGGTAACAAACTCCTGGCCGGTTTGGATGCATAGAGCACCCGCCCTTTGAATCCAAGAACCTGCAGGAGATGTGTGTTCCGTCGTCTGCCTCGGTTTCGTCTTTTTTTCTCTTGAGGTTTACAGACGTCATGAGAACTTCGCTTCCTGATGGGCCTGGTTCTTTCCATGTTGCAATCAGGGTTTCATTTTTTACAAAGTCGGATGTCTTTTGGTATTTTAACCCGTTTCCTATCGTGATCAGATCATCGGACGTCAGTGGCAGCCTACCCTGTCTGTCACAGCAGTTGTGGCAGTCAGGCCAGAAGCATTTCCATAGGATGAATTTTTTTTCGTCCATTAGATACGGGATATGGAATATCACGTCTTTTACTTTGACTGGGTGGTCAGTTACGTCCATTCTTTTTCCTAGCACAAAGTCTTTGAGTGTTGGATCGACCTGCCAGTTTTTTTCCAAAAGATTGAGCGATTCCTCAATGTGAGACAATCAGATTATAACCAAATTCTCAAGACTATTAATGTTGAGCGACAAAGGCAAATACGCGTCTGGCACGCAAAACAGAAGATTTGTTTGGAAGGAGATAGTGTGGCCCCTGATTCTGGAGCTCAACTCGGTCGCATTTACGTTGCAGCAGTATCAGAAAAAAAGGGACGAGGTCTGTCAGAGGTTTGGGCTCCCCCTTATGGTGTCCTCGCGTGGCCTTGCATCCCTGCTGCAAAAAAATATCCTATACAAGGAAAATGACCTATATTCCATCCATTACAGGTTAATCCCGTACATGAGACTAAAGGCCGAATGCGATTATGCGACCGCTATTCGTGAAGTCCGAACGAAATAAAATAATTTTATATGCCAAAGCCTGCAAAATTTTTTCAGTAGCCCGATAGTCTAGCGGCCAAATGATTTTCAGGTTAAGGATTCGGCGCTCTGGATCTAACGAGAG
>CAZETC010000018.1:17128-19032 GCA_964515435.1 uncultured Candidatus Nitrosotenuis sp. | reverse complement strand
GGATATGAGCATCTCAGACAACACGCGCAAGTCGCTTGAGAAGATAGGCCTCACCAGCTATGAGATAAGGACATACACGTCGCTGCTAAAGGCGGGTGAGCTAACAGCATCCGATCTCAGCCAAAAGTCAGGCGTGCCGTACTCCAAGATCTACGAAGTCCTTGGATCGCTAGAGGAAAAGGGCTGGATAGGCTCTGATGATTCAAGACCTACAAAATATTTCGCAAAATCCCCCGCCACTGCGCTTGAGGTCACAAAGCAAAAGCAGGAGGCAGACTATAAAGAAAACGAGAGTGTTGTCTTGCACGAGCTTGTGCCCCTTTATGAGAAAAGCGGAGTGAGCGAGCGCCCAGACATCTGGGTTTTATCTGGAATCATGAACATTGCATCAAAGATTTTGGAGATGGTTGAAAGCTGCAGAAACGAGGTCTTGATAGCCCTTCCAAAGGCAAACGAAACTCTGATGACGCAGGCCTTGCCCAAACTGCGCCAGCTTCACGACAAGGGCGTAGAAATCACGATTTTGATGTCCGACGAAATGGGCAAAGAATCGCTAAAGACGCTGACAAGGGTTGCGAAGGTTAAGGTGAAAAAAGGACTTTTTGGCGGAGGCATAATCTCTGACAAGAGATATGTTGTAATATTGCTTGGCCCCATATCCGAGTCTTCGGAAGGCGAGGCGGTTGCGATATGGGCAGATCATGCAGGCCTTGCAGGATTTGCGAGAGAATACTTTGAATATTTGCTAAAAGATGCAAAAGGTGTGCAATAATGGATTCGTTAGATGATGAGGTTCTATTTGTCGGAACTGCAGAAGCAGAACATGTAGAGATGTACCTAAAGGCAATCTGGCACATCAAGGAAAGAAACGAGCCAGTAAAAATTAGCACAATTGCCAAGATGCTAAATGTCAGGCAGCCAAGCGTTGTCCAGATGCTAAAGAAGCTAAACGAGCAGAGCTTGGTAAACTACAGCAAGGCAGGAGTCGCACTTACAGAGGGAGGGGAAAAGGTTGGTTCCAGTATGATGCGAAACAGCAGGCTTTTGGAGGTATTAATGGACAGTGCCCTGAAGGTCACAATCGACGAAGAGATGGTTTGCGGAATAGAGCATCACATGAATCAGCAATTCACAGATGCCCTTTGCACCATGCTAAAACATCCAAGAAAATGTCCACACGGACACACGATTCCCCGTGGAATATGCTGCACTAATTAACACTGCAAGTCTTCGTTGGGTAATTATACAATAACCTGTTCTTTTTCTATTTTGGGCACGATATTTTCCGAATGAAAGTAACTAAATGTGTCTGGCAGTTCCACGAGAAAGGATCAGAATTTCAGCCGATCTTTGATTATTTTAGGTTCTGTACAAACGAGGCCATTCGGATCGGTTCACAAAAACAAAACACATCGAGATTTTCAATGCACAAAGAACTATACCTAAAGCTCAGAGGTGATTTTTATGCAAAATACGTGCATGGTGCTCTACAATGCGCAGTATCAAAGATAAAGCAATACAAAAGAGCAAGAAGAAAAAAGCATGATGCCAAAATACCCTACATCTGGAAGAACATGTTGAAGCTTGACAACCAGAGTTACAAAATATCCGAGTGTCACATCAGAATTCCAATCAGAAAAAGACAATACTTTTTCATCAAGCTTACCTCCTATGTTCTGGAACAGCTGGAAAACACGAAATTGGGCTCAATTACAGTAACAGAAAATAAACTGATTATCTCATACTCCAAAGAAATTGAGCGTCAAAAACCATTGATTTTGTGGCAATAGACAGAAATCTGGATAATGTTACCACGTTTGATACGAAAGATAACTTGAGAGTACACGATCTGTCTAATGCGACAAAAATCAAAGAAAGATACAGGCAGGTAAAATCTAGATTCA
>CAZETC010000018.1:12654-17118 GCA_964515435.1 uncultured Candidatus Nitrosotenuis sp. | reverse complement strand
GACATCAAGGGAATAAGAAAGTTATACAAAAAGGGAAATGGCAAGGGCAAAAAATTCAGACACAAAATGAACTCGTGGCCGTTTTACGAATTACAAAGGCAGATCGAGTACAAAGCAAGATGGCTAGGTCTGCCTGTGAAATATGTAAAAGCATATGGGACAAGCTCAAAGTGTGCGATATGTGGGTCAAAGTTAGTACCCGAAGAGCACTGAATGCTGTTTTGTCCTTGCTGCAATGTGGTAGTTGACAAAGACGTCAACGCCGCAAAAAACATTCTTGCTAGAGGCACATGGGACGTGCCAAACGCGGTACAAGGTAAAGCCATGAAGCAGTCAAAAGATGCAGAGCAGATTGTGCTGAGTCAAATTCATAGTCAGACGACGAAGATTTGAGAGCCCACTAATTAGGATTATATCGTACGGATAGTGATATCAAGCATGGCGTGTTTCTGTGGCTGTCAGACATATGTAAAAGATACAAATGGATTCAAGATCGGCTGCGTAAAGTGCAGTCATGGTCCACAAAACCACGACGACGAGTTTAGAGCCGCCGCAAGAAAAAACGAAAACGCAAGCCAGAAACGCGACGTAGATTTCGGGTAATCATTGCCCAAGTATTTTGACTAGAACTCTTTTTGGCCGCATTCCATCAAATTCTCCATAAAAGATCTGCTCCCAGGGGCCAAAGTCCAGCTCGCCACCAGTTATTGCAACTACGGCTTCGCGGCCCATTATCTGTCGCTTCAGATGTGCGTCTGCATTGTCCTCACCGGTCTTGTTGTGATCATATTGCTCTATTGGCTCGTGCGGCGCCAGCTTTTCAAGCCACCTCGCATAGTCCTTATGCAAACCAGATTCGTTGTCGTTGATGAAGACGCTTGCAGAGATATGCATTGCGTTGACAAGACAGATGCCTTCCTTTATTCCGCTTTTTTTGACGAGCTGACGTATTTGCGGTGTCAGATTAACAAAGTCGATTCGGGTTTTCGTGTTAAACGTCAGATATTCCGTGAATGCTTTCACATCTTTGGAAAGGGGTTTTGAAATAAATACTCAATTAGTGAGGCTCAGAACTCAAGATCTATCTCATCAATATCAAAGGGATAGTGTCATCAACGCCTGCATGAATGGTTAGTAGAAGGTATTTTTAAAACTGTAACTTGAAAGCTTGATAAATAGTGAGTAGACGATAAAAAGAAATGGTTGCAATAGACGTTCCTGCGTCACTTGAGAGCTTTAGGAGGTTCATAATTGCAAGCACGTGCAGTTCGTACATTCCTCGCAACTACATAGAAGATGTCGAGGTATTTCCAGAGCGCGAAGAGACACTTGGCTCGATATATGTTGAGGCAGCCGACAAGGTCACGCTAAAGAAAATCCGCGACATTACGTTTGTGAATGCCAGAGACGTTCTTGGAATAATTTACAACTCAAAGAGCGGTAATACCTCGTTAAAGTGGAGACAGTTAAGAAAAAGAGGCGGAAAGGTGTCAGGTGAGGCATCGCCTAACTCGCTTGTAAACTTGTCAGAAGGTGGTGTAATAACCCCAGAATGGGTCGACAGCTATCTAAAGAAGAAGAACCTGGAACAGAGTAACACTGTTTAATAATTTTATAACATAACACAACTCCATGATTACAAAGATTATCGACGATTCTGCAGTATCGTTTCTAGTCGAGGAGCCAGACGATCTGTTAGTTCTCAGAAGGATAATAAAAAAAGAGGACAAGATCATATCTGAAACAACACGCGTAATAAAACAAGACAAAGATTTTTCAAGGCCTGATAGGGGTGAGCGTATAAAAATTCGAATTTCGCTCGAGGTTGAAAAAATAGCGCTTGATGCGGTATTTGACAGGCTGCGAATTCACGGTACAATAATTGAATCAGATAATGAGGCAGTCTCAAAGGGAGTGCACCATTCCCTTTTGGTAAACATTGGGGACTCGTTCAACGTTGTAAAGAAAAAATGGCAGACATTTGAGCTTAAACTGATAAAAACCCGGGACGAAAGTTTTGGGTTTGTTCTTGTTGCAATAGACAAGGGAGATTGCGGCGTTGGGAAGTTAAAGGGAACGCATCTCCAGCTGATGCAGAACCTTTATTCCGGATCCAGCGGCAAGCAGTACAAGACAAACTTCAATATACAGACGTTTTTTGAAAATGTTTCAAAAGCCATGGAGACCATCCTTAGGGAAAACGACCTGATAGTTCTTTTCGGGCCTGGTGAAACAAAGAGGCAGTTTGCCAATTTCCTCCAGAAGGAGCCCCTAACAAAAAAGCACAAAATCGAGCTAGTAGACGGAATTGACTCCGGCGGTGAGGATGGAATCTACACTTTTATCAAGTCAAAGTCGATGCGGCAGATACTCGGCCAAAGCAAGTTGGCAAAAGTCGCATCGATTTTGGAAGAGGTGATGATAAAGGCAAACAACAGGAGTAGAAAGTTTACGATGGGCTTTGAGGAAACCAAGAAAGCAAACCAGTTTGGTGCAGTAGAATCACTCGTTTTTTCAGAAAAGATAATCCAAACCCATGACGAAGATGAGATAATCGAATTCCTAAACGAGGCAGAATCAAAAGGAGTCAAAGTTTACGCTCTTGATTCTAGCACTGACATTGGTATGCAGGTGTCAGGGCTTGGCGGAATGGTCTCGCTACTCAGATTCCCAGTCGAGTCCTAACCAGTTGAGTCAGCTAACCATTGCAGGTATGATTTGTTGATACCAGTAACACTGAGTTCTGCTATTTCCGGTACCTTGTACGGGTGCGTTTTTTTTATCTCTGCCTTTAGCTTTGTCTTGTTTTTCTGCGTTGTCTTGAAAACTGCAAGATATTCATCGGCATTTTCGATTTTTCCCTGCCACGAATAAATCGAAGAAACCTTTGTAATGTTCACACATGCTGCAATTTTGCTTTTTACCAGCTTGTTTGCAATTTTTGAAATCGACTTTTTGTCTGGATATGTGGATACAATCACTGCTGGTTGCATAGCAACTGATAAATGTCCGTCATTAAAAAAAGTAGCAATTAGTTTGAACTTGGATTTTTTATCTCAAAATGCCATAATTTACGTTCTAATAGCATGGGGCGTCATATTTGGAGTAACAAAGGCCCTAAAGTTACAAAAGTACGGCTTTGAAATAAAACCGTACAGCCTCACTTACAAAAACGCCCAAGTCCAAGTTGCGCTGACCAAGATGTTAGGCAGAACAAAAAGGGGAATACGCGTATTTGCAGATGTGAGTGTTGTTGCAGGCTTTATCATGATGGGTTTTGCCTTTTGGTTTTTGATTGACAACGTTGCAAAATTCTTTGATAGGCCTGCAGAATTTTCAGAGCTCACAGTACTCATACCTGGAGTAACCCTTACTTCACCGTCTGCGATTATGTATTTTCTTCTTTCAATACCAATCGTTCTTGTGATACACGAGGGTGCACATGGAATCGTCGCAACGCTTGAAAAAATAAGGATAAAGACTGGAGGATTTGCCATTTTCATCGCATTGTTTGCAGGCTTTGTGGAACCTGATGAGGAGGAATTCAACAAGGCAAAAAAGATTTCAAAGCTTAGAGTCATTGGAGCGGGTGCGACATCAAACGTTATTTTTGCACTGGTTCTGGGCGCTGTTTTGCTTACCAACCCGTTTTTTGCAATCATAGTTCCAGACCCAATACGCAGCGTATTCTATGAAAGCCCGCAAGGCGTCATAGTTATTTCTGTAATGCCTGACAGCGGCGCAGAAAAAGCTGGACTACAGCCAAATGACATCATAACATCAGTTAACGATATTCCGATAGTAACGGCGTTTGACTTTACGAAGATAAAGCTCAAACCGGGGGATGCTGTCACGGTGACCTTGATACGGGGTGGCCAACAGTTACAGTATCCATTAGTAGCTACGCCATCCCCAGATGATCCGACAAAAGGACTAATCGGTATAATTCGAGATAATTCCGGAGCGTACAAGCCAATTTACAATTTTATCGAGTGGAAGAGTCCAGAGATCTCATTGTTCCTGCTTTGGCTGTGGATGATATCGTTTTTCATCGGAATAATCAACATGCTTCCCCTTCCGATACTGGATGGCGGTAAGTTCGTCCATAGCATAATTGACAAAAAGCTCTCAGATTCTGCGGTAAACAGGACAATGTGGGCAATCTACGCCTTTACGTTTGTCCTCTTTGGCCTAAATATCGCGTTATCGTACATGAAGTCAGGCTGGTTTACGATCTAGAATCATCCAATTAAATTTGGGTTTGCAAAACCAAATCCATGAAATGCAACAGATGTCAAAACATCGCAGCATATTCTAGAAAGTATTCTGGTGAAAATCTCTGTTCAGAGTGTTTCTCAAACTCAATTTTGCGCAAGGCAGCAAAGACCATCTCAAAATACAGCATGATACAAAATGGCGAACTTGTCTGCGTTGCAGTTTCAGGCGGAAAGGATTCTCTTGCAT
>CAZETC010000018.1:0-12644 GCA_964515435.1 uncultured Candidatus Nitrosotenuis sp. | reverse complement strand
CTCTTGCATTATTGAATGTACTAGCAAAGATGTCAAAAAACCACAATTTTCGAATTCATGCAGTTACAATAGATGAGGGAATAGAGGGATACCGGAATGAGGCCCTGCAAATTGTCAAAGACTTTTGCAACAAACTAGGAGTAGAGCACATGGTATACAGCTACAAGGGGCTCTTTGATCTCACGCTTGATGAGTCCCTGATGCTAAGAGAGGATGAAAAACTTTCTTCGTGTTCGATTTGTGGCACGTTTAGACGGAGGGCGATGGATCACGCCGCAAAACAGATAGGGGCAGATGTCATTGCGACAGGGCACAACTTGGATGATATGCTCCAGACTTTTGTAATAAACACGCTTTCTGGCGACACAAACAAGATAGGCTGGATGGATCCGGATACATCTGAGAACTCTTTGCGCAAGGTAAAGCCATTTTGCGAAATTTACGAGTCCGAAATTGTGTTTTATGCATTTACAAACAATCTTCCCTTCCAGACAGAGCCTTGCCCCCACATGAACGAAGGCATACGGACTGAGATCCGCGAATTTTTGAATAGGCTCGAAAGCAGCCACAGCGGGATAAAGAACAGTATGTACAGATCGGTTCTCAAAATTTCCCAGACAATGAAGGATGCAAACTATAAGGAAAAGGTTGCATGCGCAAACTGCGGGGCCGAGTGCACAGGCAAAGTTTGTTCCGTGTGCAAAATGATTGTCAACCTAAAAGATTGACCTTAATGCAAATATAACATTAGGTCGTAATGCTATCTGGTAGTAGGTAGGATCGGGGCGCTAGCCGTGCCCTTCTCTGAAACCGGCTCTATGCAGAGGTCAGTAACTGCTGGATAAATCTCCAGATGAGTAAATCCCGCTTGGTGTACTGAAATGAAATCACGCCGAAACGGGTGGATGCAGGTCTGAGATTGTCCGAAGGGATAACTCTCAAGCTCGAATTGCCGAAATGGATGAGGTCCGGGAGGGAGCAATCCTAAGGCAAAGTACCCACGCTATTTCGTCAACGTGGCGGATCTTGTGCGCCTTGAGATGGGGCTACCTGTCTGGACTGGAACTGGCAGGTCTACTACCACTTCTTTTTCAAAATTTATTAGCACTAAAAGAAAAATGCGTTCATGAATGGATTATTCGCGGGGCCCAAAAGGAGCTATGATGATTTTAAAAAACAAATTCCAGCTGAAGTGATACCTGTTTTTGACTCACTAAGGCAGTTTTGCATGTCTCTTGGCAGTAATGTAGTAGAAGACGTTCGAGCTCACAGGATTGTTTTTGGAAAATCGCTATCATTTAGGTGGTTTGCAGATTTAGAGCCAGACAAACAATCCATAATGATAAAGATTCAGCGAGACAGGAAGGAACAGTTTAGGACCATTTCCGTAGAGCCTGGCCAAAGTCTTGACGAGGTAAAATCATCGTTACTTGACGCGTACAAAACGATTCGCTAGTATAGCACGTCAAATTTCGTAAATTCTCCTTTGTATTTTTCGTTTCTAATTTCAACGTCCTCGACGCGTGCGTTTGCAGATCCTGCGTGGCACCACTCCACAACGTTGCTGACTTGAAGATCTTCGCCTTCCATCACAGCTTCTACTCGTCCATCCTTTAGGTTTTTGACCCAGCCTGAAACGTGGTTCTTTTTTGCAGTGACTTTCATCGCTTGGCGGAAAAACACTCCCTGCACCTTGCCTTTAATGAAAAGATGGACACGCTGTTTTCCCATTTAAAAAAACAGTCCTGCTTTGGTATTAAAAATTTTAGGGTAAAATTATGCTCTTTCTTTGACTCGGGCTCTTCCGGTCTTTCTTGCAGCAATGCTGCCTACTTTAGCTCCAGGCGGAGCATTTCTTGATACGGTCCCACCTCCACCCATGTGCTGGTGTCTTCCTCCTCCGTGTGGGTGAACGTATGCTGCCTGCGCCACGCCCCTGACTATTGGGTATTTGTGTCCCTTGGAACGATATCTTCGCCACTTGTTTCCTGCATTGAGAAATGGTCGATCAGTTGTTCCTCCGCCTGCTAGAATTCCAACCATTGCTCTGTTTTTTGGATTAAGCGTAGCAAATCCGCCAGAAGGCAGTTTTAGTGTGACTCCGTCTACTGTGTGTGAGAAGACCGTAGCAGAACCTCCTGCTGATTTTGCGATGCTTCCCCCATCTCCAAAGTGTTTTTCGACGTTGCAGACGATTGTTCCGTCTGGAATGTTTTGAATGCTGATGACATTTCCGTCAGATATGTCCGCGTTAAGGCCAAACTTGATCGTAGAACCAATTTTGGTTCCCAGAACTGCCGGAACCAAGGAAACTGAGCCATCCTCGAATCTAACTCGCGCAAGCGGCGCGTCTCGGCCCCTTTCGTGGACCAGATCGATTATTTTGCCTGTGTGGTCTTCAGCCAGATCAAAATACGGGTATTTGGCTGGCGCTAACTTGCCAGTAAAGGCTGCCCTAAATTGGGAGCCTCCTCGGCCACGTCTTCGAACTAATGGTCGCTTACCCATTTTTGGTGATGACTATAACTTATGATTTTAAGCTTTGTATTGTGTGGATCAAATCTGACAAAGATATAAAAAATACGCTGAGAAGGAAGTATATGAGTCAAAACGCCCTCTCGCTTAAGGTACTTGAAGCATATACGAGAGATGTAGGTCGAGGCGTAGCTCGAATTGATTATGATTCCATGGATACCCTGAATGCTTCTACTGGCGACGTAATTGAGATCAAGGGAAAACGCAGAACTGTTGCAAAATGTCTTCCGCTGTATCCGTCAGATGAGGGCAAGGGCATAATCAGAATCGACGGACTTGGCAGAAACAACGCCGGAATCGCAATAGGCGATACCATCACGGTGAGAAAGATCAAGGCAGTAGCAGCAGAGAAAGTGGTTGTTGCACCCCTTGAGGCAATTCCTCCAATAGATGAGCGATACCTTGCGGATGCGCTTGAAAGTGTTCCATTGATCAAAGGAGACAATGTCATGGTCCCATATTTTGGTGGACGATTGACGTTTCAGGTAATTGGCGTAACACCAGCAGCTGATGCAGTACTTGTTACGCAAAAAACGGTTTTCCACATTGCAGAAAAAGGAGAAACGCTAAGAGGAGTCCCGCAGGTCACATACGAAGACATTGGTGGCCTTACTGATGAGATCAAAAAAGTAAGAGAGATGATAGAGCTGCCACTAAGACATCCGGAAATATTTGAGAAACTAGGTGTTGAGGCTCCAAAAGGTGTGCTCTTGTATGGCCCTCCAGGAACAGGCAAGACATTGCTTGCAAAGGCGGTAGCAAACGAAAGTAATGCCCATTTTATCAGCATCTCAGGTCCTGAAATAATGTCCAAGTTCTATGGTGAAAGCGAGGCGCGACTAAGGGAGATATTCAAGGAAGCAAGAGAAAAATCCCCATCTATAATATTTGTAGATGAAATAGATTCCATTGCGCCAAAAAGAGAAGAGGTCACAGGTGAGGTAGAGCGCAGGGTTGTCTCACAGATGCTTTCCCTAATGGATGGTCTGGAGGCAAGAGGAAAAGTAATCGTCATTGCGGCAACAAACAGGCCAAATGCAATTGATCCCGCATTGCGAAGACCTGGAAGATTCGACAGAGAAATTGAGATCAAGGTTCCAGATAAGAAAGGACGAAAAGACATCCTCAACATACACACGAGAAACATGCCACTAGACGAGGATGTCGATTTAGACAAAGTGGCGGCTGTTTCGCACGGTTATGTGGGTGCAGATTTAGAATACTTGTGCAAGGAAGCGGCGATGAAATGCCTGAGGAGGCTTTTACCTGAATTAAACATGGAAGACGATAAGCTGCCGACAGAAACCCTTGATAAGTTGATCGTAGTCAATGAAGATTTTAAGAAGGCACAGATAGAAATAACTCCCTCAGGAATGCGCGAGGTTTTCATAGAGAACCCGGATGTACATTGGAACGAAATTGGCGGTCTTGAGAAGATAAAACAAGAGCTGAAAGAGGCTGTGGAGTGGCCTATGAAATATCCAGATTTGTATGACAAATTAGGGCATAAAATGCCTCGTGGTATTTTGTTACACGGGCCTAGTGGTGTGGGAAAAACTTTGCTGGCCAAAGCTGTTGCTACTGAAAGTGAAGCTAATTTCGTATCTGTGAGAGGTCCAGAGTTATTGTCAAAATGGGTTGGAGAATCTGAAAGAGGCATTAGAGAAATTTTCAGAAGAGCCAGACAAGCATCTCCATGCATAATTTTCTTTGATGAAATTGATTCAATTGCTCCGATAAGAGGAGCAGGTAGTGAAACCGCAGTAACGGAAAGAGTTGTGAGTCAGCTACTTACCGAATTGGACGGAATGGAAAATCTTCGAGGAGTCATTGTGCTCGGGGCTACAAATAGGCCTGATATGATCGATCCAGCATTACTACGAGCTGGGAGATTTGATAAAATTGTACAGATCACTCTTCCTGATAAGGAGAGTAGGAAATCAATATTTGAAATCAATATAATTGATCAGTCAGTTGCGTACAAATGCAAAAAATGTGGAGCCGATTACAAGTATGACCAGATTCTAGAGTTGATACCTGAACAAACTAGAAAGGCAATTAGTCATGGCGATGGCCCAAAACCTTTGATTGGTCCTGATACCAAGCATGAGGATTTCGTTAAAGAATTCAAAATGGAGCAGGACAAATATTCTCCTGACGAAGAACAATTGTTGGGAGCATACAAGACTCTGGGATGCTATCCATATCAAACAGATGAAAAAGTTAAGGAAGTGATCCGCGATTTGATACACAGGAGCCATCCAGATAAAGCAAGTGGAGACTCGAACATGATGGTTGAGATCAACAAGGCCAAAGAGATATGGGAGAATTCGAAAATTGAAATGAGACAATCTCTGCGTAAAAAAGTCCTAGAAGGTGAAAACGAAGCAAAACAGATTTTGGTTTGCAATAAGAAAATAGATTCAAAATTGGCAGAAGAATTGAAAATTTCTCCAGGAACAATATGTGGAAGTAAGGAATTCAAGCGTGGTTATAGAGTACCGATAGATGACAGACCTATGGTTGGGGGCCAAAAAAATCCAAATTGTGTTGATATCGATAAATTAGCAGAGGCCACTGACGGCATGAGTGGTGCAGATGTTTCCGCCGTAGTAAACACTGCAGTTTCAATTGTCATCCACGAATATTTGGATAAAAATCCAAGTACAGAGAAATTAATGAGGGATAGTAAGAACGCGACGGTCCTTATGAAGCATTTTGAAGAGGCTATTAACAAAGTTAAAACTCAAAAGGACTTAAAGATAGGTCAAAAGATAGCAGTCTCCTACTACAGATAATTAAAATAATAACAAAACTAGTTTGCATTAATGTCTGAACATAGAGGATATTACGGAAAGGCTCTTGAATTTCTAAAACACAACAAACTCAAGGTTGGCGACATCATAAAGATAACAACCGATTCTGATCAGACCGGCACTATAATGCCAAGATACGAGCACAGTGATGAGAGGCACATCGTAATCAAGCTCAAAAACGGATACAACGTAGGCCTTGAGTTGAGCCAGATAAAGAAGGTAGAATACATTTCAGCTACTCAGGCTAACCAAGAAGAAGACAAGGCAATCAAACCAAATCAAGCCTTGCCAAAAATTTTGCTTCTTTCCACCGGGGGTACAATAGCAAGCAAGATTGATTACAGGACTGGTAGTGTTACACCTGCCCTAACTGCCCAAGAACTTAATGCAACTGTACCAGAGCTTGCGGAAATTGCAAATATTGATGCCGAGGTCTTGTTTTCGGAATACTCTGAAAACATCACCCCTGATCACTGGATAAAGATTGCAAAAAAACTGGATTCACTGTCAAAATCTGATTATGCCGGAATAATAGTTGCACACGGGACAGACACTATGCAGTACACTGCTGCATTTCTTTCGTTTTCGCTTGCAGGATTCCCAAAGCCAATAGTGCTTGTGGGCTCGCAGCGCTCATCGGACAGGCCATCATCTGATGCAGCGCTGAACCTAGTTGGCGCTGCCAAGTTTATCGTTGGGTGTGGTACGAACGGCGTTTTCGTTGCAATGCACAACTCCGAAAACGACGATGGAATTGCGTGTCATCTTGGTACGCGCGTTAGAAAAAACCACACCAGCAAGAGAAACGCGTTTGAAACTGTTGGCGCAAAGCCAGCATTTGTTGTATTACAAGACGAGATAATTGTGGATTTCACGGGCCAGTATTTCGGACAGAAACAATACACGCCGAAAATAAATATTGATACAAAGGCTGCGCTAGTCAAGTATCATCCAGGGTATGATCCAAAACTGGTCGAGGATCTGCTAGATCATGGATACAAGGCCATAATTTTTGAAGGCACCGGCTTGGGCCATGTTGGCAAGTCGATGTACGATGTAATCAAAAAGGCAAAAGAAAGAGGCGTGTTTTTAGGCATGACGTCGCAATGCCTTGATGGCCATGTAAACATGGCAGTTTATGAGAGCGGCCGTGATCTTGCGCATCTTGGAATCGTGCCATTATCCAACATGATCGCAGAAATTGCGCTGGTAAAGGCAATGTGGGCACTGGCAAACGGTAAAAACACAGAAGAAATGATGCTCAAAAACATCGCATCGGAGATTACAGAATAAAATTTAAAGTAACTTGAGATAGGTTTGTTGTGGAACCCCAGATAGACAGAATTGGCCTAAAGGTCGGCTTGGAAATACACCAGCAGCTGGCAACAAACAAGAAACTATTTTGCAGATGCAAGCCGATCGAATCAGATGATTATTCAATGCGGTTTTCCCGAAAGCTCAGACTGGCAAAAAGCGAGTTTGGAAAGTACGATCCTGCTGCCTTGTTTGAATCCTCAAAATCAAAGACAATTCACTATAACGCAAACCCACAAAGCAGCTGCCTTGTTGAATACGACGACGAGCCACCACATGCGCTAGACAAGGATGCAAAACACACTGCGCTAATCATCGCGTCAGCCCTGAACTCTAATATTTTTGATGAAAGTTATGTTATGAGAAAAATCGTCATAGATGGCTCCAATACGTCTGGCTTTCAGAGAACCATGCTTGTATCGCAGGGAGGCCATATACAGGTAGATGGGAAAAAGATAGGCGTCCAGTCAATTTGCCTAGAAGAAGACGCAGCAAAACTTCTCAAAGACACCGAAGAGTCCAGGGAATACTCCCTAGACCGACTTGGAACACCCCTTGTCGAAATAGCACTAGACCCGGTAAGCGGCTCTCCTGCAGAGATAAAAAAAATCGCTCTCAGCCTAGGTAGGCTGCTTAGGGTTACAAGGCGCGTCACCAGAGGCATAGGCTCCATCAGGCAGGACGTAAACGTTTCAATTTCTGGCGGCGGCATCGTGGAGGTAAAAGGCGTTCAGCAGCTTGATCAGCTAGAAAAAGTAATCATGTTTGAAGCAAAGCGACAGCATGGACTGCAGCTGATTGCGCAGAAATTACAAAATGTAAATCTTGATGGGCTTGGAAAAAAAGACAGTATTGACGTTACGTCATTTTTTGCAGGCTCCAAGTCCAAAGTGATCCAAAAATCAATCATGGAAGGTGCAGTCATCAGGGTGCTGGGGGTCAGGGGCTTTGCTAGAATGTTCGGATACGAACCATATGAGGGGATAAGACTTGGAAAGGAACTCGGACAGCAGGTAAGATTCTTTGGGATTGGAGGAATATTTCACTCCGACGAGCTTCCAAACTATGGAATTGAAAGTGATGACGTAGTGAAATTGCGAGAACTGCTCAAGTTGAAAAAAGACGACGGGTTTTTGATAATCGCCGGACCAAAAGACAAGATCGAGTTTGCACTTGATGCAGTAATAAACAGAATAAAGAACTCAAAGAACGGAGTTCCTGCAGAGACCCGTGCTGCAACTCCGGCTGGAGAAACTGTCTTTTTGAGGCCAAGGCCTGGCTCGTCTAGAATGTACCCAGAGACAGACATTCCACCAGTGCTAGTCAAAAACGACGAGTTGACAGCCGCTAAAAACAGCATTCCAAAATCATGGGACGAAATAATTTCAGATCTTCAGAAAAAGTATGGCCTCAATGCACAGCTGGCAGAGCAAATTTTTGACTCGGATTATATGGATTTGTTCGAGTCGATTTGTGCAAACAGGCAGAATCCGAACTTTGTAGCCTCGGTTTTGTGCTCAACAATTACGAATCTCCAGAGACAGGGCCTAGATCCAGCATTATTAAAACAAGAACACATTACGAGAGTTTTTGAGCTGTTGGCAGAAGACAAGATAACAAAAGAATCCATTGAGATGATTTTTGAGGGAATAATGTCGGCAAAATCCAAGTCTCCAGACGAGTTTGTCCAAAGCTCTTCCACATTTGATGATAAGGAACTGGAAAAGTTCCTAGATACTCTAGTCAGCGATAATGCCAAAATAATCCAGAAACAAGGACTACACTCAACTGGCATGTTGATGGGCCTTGCAATGAAATCTCTCCGTGGAAAGGTTTCTGGAGAAAAGCTAAGCAAGCTACTGGAATTACGGATTGCAAAGATATTAGAAAAATAAAACTGCGGAAAATTAGTTTAATCTAATTTTCTTCTTCCTGTTCCTCTACCCATTGAAACGTAATGACCTTTTGTCGAAGGTCTGGTGGTTTCTGGAGTATCGCTAAGCTTTCTTTTGCCGGTGCCTCGTCCTGTTGAGACGTATTCATTGCTTGCTTTTTCTTTTTGTTTTTTCTGGTATTCCTTGAATTTCTCGCCAGACCAGTTCTCGTCTTCAGAATTTGCTTCTCTGCGTGAGGTGCCTCTTCCACCGACTTTGATGATTTTTCCCATTGAGGATGCTATAACTAACTAGGGTTTAAAGTTGTTCGTCTTATTGGATTTGTTTATGATTAGTGCGGGAGGTGGGATTTGAACCCACGAACTCCTAGGAGATAAGGATCTGAACCTTACGCCTTTGACCAGGCTTGGCGACTCCCGCAAACAAGAGTTTTTTGCGCCAGAATAAGTTTCTTTTAGTCTTGGAAAGGGAAAAATATCATTCCGGATTATCTTAATAGTTGGAATTTAAGGAAATTTACTGCAATAACTGCAAAAAGATACTCGGTCAGTATAACATCAAGTATTTTTCAGAGGCCAAGATTGCAGAATTGATAAAATCAAACTACAGCACACATTACAGAGATGGGCATGAGTTGTCCATACGAAAAATTTCCAAGTGACTCACTCGAGTGACTGGCCCAGTTTTTGCAATAATTCCTTTTGCTGCTTGCTTAGCTTGGTTGGAATCTCGACTACCAATCTTACGTATTGGTCTCCGCGCCCGTGCATGTTAAAGTGAGGTAGTCCTCTTCCTTTTAGCTTTACGATGGTGTTTGATTGGGTTCCTTCATCTACTTTGAGTTTTTCCGCCTTTTCAATGGTCGGAACCTCGATCGTCTTTCCCAGACAAGCATCGACAATAGAGATTCTCTCGTCATAGAAAATATCTGCACCATCTCGCTTAAAGTGGGCGTGTGGTTTGACGCGGACACGCACTATTAGATCACCGTTTGCCCCACGAGGAACAGACTCTCCCTCTCCTGTTATGGTATAGTCCCCGTTGTCAATTCCTGGAGGAAGATCAAAGGACAGGTGCTTGGTTCCTTTTGTCTTGCCAGTTCCCCTACAGTTGGAGCACGGTTTTGGTATGAATTTTCCTTCCCCATGGCATTTGGTGCATGGCTGCACCGTGACAAATGTAGAGAACCCCATGTTTCGTGTAATTCGGACCTGGCCCTGTCCTTTGCAGCTGGGACACGTTTCTGCATTTGTGCCTGGCGCACAGCCTGATCCTTTGCAGTCATTACAGTCAACGTTTTTCTTTATGTCAATTTCCAGTCTCTTTCCGCGAAAAACATCCTCAAGCGTGATGCTAGTCTCGTATAAGAGATCCTGCCCCCTTTGCCTTGCAAAGCCACCAAATCCACCGCCCCTGCCAAATAACGATTCAAAAATAGAGTCAAATCCACCAAAACCAAAATTAGAAAACACTTCGTCAAAGTTTCCCCTTGCACCCTGGAAAATATCTTCAGTGGAATATCTCCCGTCTACTCCCTCGTGACCGTATTGATCATAGAGCTGTTTCTTTTTCGGATCTGAGAGTACAGCATATGCCTCAGAGATTTCCTTAAAGTGCTCTGCCGCCTCTGGCGACTTGTTTCTGTCTGGATGGAATTTTAACGCGAGTTTTCTATACTGAGATTTTACTGCGTCTGCAGAGTCAGATTTTGAGACTCCCAACACCTCGTAATAATCTCTTTTTGCTGACATTTTCTTATTCTAATGGTGGGATTGTGAGTAAATTTAGCTTGTTGTACCTGTGTTTTGGTTGTTTTCCTCTGATGGGCTTGACTGCTGCTCTGGGTTTGGCGGCGGTGAAGCGTTCTTGTATAGCTCCGTCGTAACTTGGTTTACCAGTGTTTTTAGTGCATCAAGTTTCGGTCGAATCTCGTCTGGTCCCTTGTCCAGCACTTCTTTTACCTCTTTTACTGCCTCTGAGATCTTGATTCCCTGTTCTTGGGTCAGCTTATCTTTGAGATCTTGCGTTAGGAGTTTTTCAGTTGTATAGACAAAGCTTTCTGCCTCGTTTTTCAGATCCACCGCCTCTTTTTTCTTTTTATCATCTTCGGCAAACTTTTCTGCGTCCTGCTTTAGTTTCTCGATTTCTTCTTTTGACATCTTGGAGCTTGCTTGGATCGTTATTTTTGCTTCTTTTTTCGTGCCTAGATCCTTTGCGGTGACGTTTATGATTCCGTTTGCGTCGATGTCAAACTTTACCTCGATTTGCGGTATTCCTCTAGGGGCAGGCGGAAGTCCTGTGAGATTGAAGCTTCCAAGGGAGACATTGTCCGTTGCCATTGGTCTTTCTCCCTGTACAACATGGATTGTTACTGCCGTTTGATTGTCTGCTGCAGTCGTAAAGATTTTGGTTTTTGAAGTTGGGATCGTGGTGTTTCGCTCGATTAGCGGTTCGCGCAGGCCACCCAGTGTTTCTACGCCCAAAGTAAGGGGGGTCACATCAAGCAGTACGATGTCACTTGTTACGTCTCCTGCGATTATTCCTGCCTGGATTGCAGCGCCCATTGCAACTGCCTCCATCGGATCTACTCCAGATTCCGGGTTTTTGCCTATTACGTCACCTATAAATTTTTTGACTAGTGGGATTCTTGTAGGGCCTCCAACAAGAACAATTTTTGAAATGTCGGAATTGGAAAGTTTCGCGTCTCGCATTGCATTGTCAATTGATGCGCGGCATCTTTCCACTATTGGCCTAATTAGCTCCTCAAGTTTTGCTCTAGTTAGCTTTGATTCAAGATTTTTTGGTCCTGATGACGCATCATATGATATGAAAGGAAGGTTGATGTCAGTTTCCATCACTGTTGATAGTTCGATTTTTGCCTTTTCTGCAGCTTCCCTGATTCTTGTCATTGCAGTGCTGTCTTTAGTCAGATCGATTCCTGTGGTCTTGCGGAATTCATTTGTCACATAGTCTATGAGGACCTTGTCCATGTCTGTGCCGCCGAGCTGGGTATCGCCTGAGGTGCTCAAGACCTCAAAGACGCCCCCACCCATTTCCATGAGTGTAACGTCAAGCGTTCCGCCACCAAGGTCAAAGACTAGGATCTTCATGTCTTGCCCCGCCTTGTCCAGACCGAATGCAAGCGATGCTGCGGTTGGTTCGTTGATTATTCTTACAACATCAAGTCCAGCAATTGTACCTGCGTCCTTTGTCGCCTGTCTTTGGTTGTCATCAAAATAAGCAGGCACGGTGATGACTGCCTTTTCCACCTTTTCCCCCAAGAAGGCCTCCGAGTCCTTTTTGATCTTCTGTAAAATTAGAGCGGAGATTTGCTGTGGTTTGTAGTCTTTTCCCTGGATTTTGAAGACATGATCGCCTCCCATCTTTCTTTTTGCTGCAATGACGGTATTGTCTGGGTTTGTGACTGCCTGTCTTCGTGCAGGCTCTCCAACCAGAGTTTGTCCGTCCTTTGTGAATGCAACTACTGATGGGAACGCCTTGCCTCCAATTGAGGTGCCTTCGGCTGCAGGAATGAGCACAGGCTTGCCTCCCATTATCACTGCTGCTGCAGAGTTACTTGTTCCAAGATCGATTCCAATTATTTTTGCCATTTTTTTTCACTTAGATTATTTTGATTGTGGTTTTTTTGATATTTCAACTAGTGTCGGTCTAAGCGTCCTATTATGAGAAATATATCCTTTCCTTATTTCTTTTGTAATGGTATTATCATCTAGGTTAGCGTCTTCCACGACAGATATTGCTTCATGCAAATTTGGATCAAATATCTCCCCTAGCGCGACGATCTGGGTGATTCCATATTCTGACAACAAAGAATCAATGTTTTTTAAGATTGAATCAAGCCCCTGCGCGTTTGGATTCTCTTTTTGGAGAATTTCTCTTGCCCGAGTCAGGTCATCGTACACTATTAGGAACTTGAGTATGAATCTGTCCAGCCTTTCGTTTACGCCGTTTTCAATATCGGATCTTGTCTTGCGTTCCAAGTTGATAAAGTCAGCAAGAGAACGCTTGAGTTTGTCTTCGCACGATACAAGGCTTTGTTGCAATTCCTCCAGAGGACTAGCAT
>CAZETC010000017.1:15616-19307 GCA_964515435.1 uncultured Candidatus Nitrosotenuis sp. | reverse complement strand
AACTTGGAAAGCTCAAGAAAATACCAGTTTATGAAAAAGATCTTGATAGCTTAAAGTATCATTTTCTTCGTAAACGCGCAGGCCTAGATTTGCTAGACCCCTTCCTAATAGATCCCTATCTAGAAGACGTCTCAATCATCGGAGCAGGATACATGTACATAGTGCACAAAATGTTTGGCTCGTTGAAATCCTCAGTATATCTTGGAAATGAGGAAATTGATGATCTGTTAATTGGCATGTCAGAACAGTTTGGAAAGACAATATCCCATTCAAAACCTGTTGTCGATGCACAGCTTCCAGAAGGATCAAGAATCAACATAGTGTATGGAAAAGATGTGAGCAGACGTGGGACTAATGCAACAATCAGACGGTTCTCAGATGTTCCGTTGGCAATAACTCAACTCATACAGTCTGGAACAATGAATTCTACCGAAGCTGCTTATCTGTGGATGATGCTATCTGAAGGCATGAGCATATTTATCAATGGAGAGACTGCATCTGGGAAAACCACTACCTTGATGGGAATCACTCCTTTTATCCCTGCTAATTTGAAAATAATTACAATAGAGGATACTGCTGAAATCACCTTACCACATCCAAACTGGATAAGCGAAATAACACGTGATGCGCTAAATGCCAGCACAAGTGTAACAATGTTTGATCTGTTAAAGGCAGCACTAAGACAGAGGCCAAACTACATCATGATAGGAGAAATCAGAGGGGCGGAAGGTAATACCGCATTTCAGGCTATGCAGACAGGGCACCCGGTAATCAGCACATTTCACGCTGGAACGATGGGTAGCTTTTTGCAGAGACTGACGAATCATCCAATATCTGTACCAAAGACCCATGTTGATAATCTGAATGTGGTATTGTTTCAAGGTGCAGTACATGGTCCAGACGGAAAGAGAATTAGAAGAGTTCTCGCCATCAATGAGATTCTTGGATACGATGGAAGAGAAAACAAGATAATGTTTGTGTCCGTCTTTAATTGGGAGCCATCTACAGATTCAGTCAAATTCAGAGGTAGAGGAAGTAGTGCATTATTCAAAAAAATTCTTGGGCTACGAGGGATGAGTAGAAAAGATGAAGTACTGCTATACGACGAACTCGCATTCCGTGCCAAAATCATAGACAAGATGATAGAAAAGAAAATTTTCAACTTTTACGACGTTTTTGATTCTATGGTACGTTGTAAGGAGGTAGGACTCGAAGCATTCATGAAGGAACTGGAGGCACTATGAAGCAAAAAGTTTCATTTAAAGAAAAAATCTCTAACCTAAAAAAAATAGATGAACAATTTGTATATTTTGTTACGTTTCTTTATTGTGTTTCCACCTCTGGGACAAATACAACTGAGATAATTAAAACTGCAGAGCATTCTGGTTATGGAAGAAACACAAATGCAATAAAGGATATTGCAAGACTTGGTACGGGTTGGGGATATGGTTTATCAAAATCATGTGAGATAATCGCGGAAAAGATTTCAAATGCAAATGGAGATCATCTAAAACAGTTACTTGTAAAACTAGCCCAAATCATAAGAATCGGCGATGATGCTAAAGAGTTTTTTAGCAACGAGGTATCTGCTTCTTTACACAATTTTATCACATCTTATGAACGTAATTTAGAGTCACAGAAGCTCTTTTTAGAAATGTTCTACACCCTCATGTCTACCACAGCAGTCATGATAGCAGCAAATTCCATGCTGACCATGCTGACAGGCTCTACCGACAGTGGACAGGTCTTAATTGTTTCTTTGGTCGCAGTTATATGCACAATGGGTGCGTTTGCATTTATGTTGTATGTGATTTTCCCACGTGACGAGTTATCCACACCGGCGCATACTGCGGGGAAAAAATTCAGGCAGTTTTTCTATATTGGAATTGCATCAGCGATGTTGATAGGCACAGCGCTGTACCTGAGCCATGTTTTACCTATTTTGTTAATTATTCCAATATCTGCCGCACCACTCTTCATTCCGAGCTTTTTTGCAAGGAAGATGGAATCAGATATAAAAAAACTAAATGAGTGGTATCCTTCGTTTATCAGACATTTTGGGCAGATATTATCTTCAGTAGGTTCAATTAAGAACACGTTAGACGCGATAATGAAAAGCGATTTTGGCGAATTAAACAAACATGTGAAATTTTTTAACAACAGAGTGGGAAATAGAATAAACAGGGAAATTTCCTTTGAGATTTTCTCAAAAGATACCAATAGTGTTCTGATCACTTCTGGAAATACCATTTTTTCAAAAGCAATAGTGTCTGGCTCTGACATGGCTGAAGTTGGGAATAGAGTCTCCGTTGTAGCGTCAAAGATAAATGAAGTCAAATCAAAGAGATCTCATGTAGCAAAAACCTTTGAAATCGTCATACTGATTTTGCATGTCATGACGGTTGCAGTTTTTGCATTAATAAACAAAATTTCATCGATGTTTCACGACATGTTAACTGGGTTACCTAGTGCTCCAGGCATGATACAGTTCACCCCTGTAAATCCAGAGTTTCTTGCAGCTATGATGCCAATTATTGTGATTACTTTTTCAGTAATCAATGGGTTTGCAATTAAGATAGCTCAGGGTGGGTTATACAAGACAGTCATATACCACGTAACAATTCTAGCTATTCTTGGCAGTATCGCAATGTACGCTACATCTGAAATACTCACTATGTTCTTAGGCGAGATCATTAATTTTGACAATCTAACTTAGATTTTTTTCTAGAAAACAATCATTTGACAGTTTTATTCCAATGTATTGTGTACAATTTGAACATACAGTACCATATTAGAATAACATAATATGGCATATTATTGCAAGTTGTACAATCGCCTAAAGAAATTAAAGAGAAAAACCTCACATTAGAAACGGTGGCAGAATTATCAGAAGTGCTTTCTGCTAAGGTCCAAACTGCCATAGGCGAAATTGAGAGACTTAACAGCCAAACGCACATGATTGCGATTAATGCAAGAATTGAAGCCAGTAGAGCTGGCGAAGCTGGCAAAGCGTTTTCAGTTGTCGCAGAACAAATGAATGATTTGTCAGGCAAAATTGGAAATGTAAATCAAAAAATGCGTCATGAAAGCCATGATGCAATAGATGAGATGAGTAACTTGATCAAGACGCAGGCTACTCACGTGAGAGGTATACGACTCACCGATTTATCGCTAACTAACATCGATTTGATTGATCGCAACCTATACGAGCGAACATGCGACGTGCGTTGGTGGGCAACAGATGACAGCGTTGTTTCTGCACTTGCCAAGAAAACAAAAGAGGACTACGAACACGTATCAAGTCGACTTGGAGTGATCTTGAATTCTTATACGATTTATTTTGACATCGTATTGGCAAATTTAGAAGGAAAAATTGTAGCCAATGGAAGGCCACAGCAATACTCTTCACTTGGATCTGACGTTTTAAACACAGATTGGTTCCAAACTGCGCAATCTACAACCAGCAGCAAAGAATTCGGTTTCGAGACAGTAACCAGATGTCCCTTGGTAAATGGGCAATTATCAGTAATTTATTCATGCGCCGTGCGTGAAAACGGAGATTCCAATGGAAAAATACTAGGCGTGTTAGGAGTTGTTTTTGATTGGGAGGGCTTGGCACAAAAAATAATGTACGATGTACCAATCAACGAAGAAGAAAAACTTGATACTAGAATTTGCATAGTGGATAATG
>CAZETC010000017.1:14247-15606 GCA_964515435.1 uncultured Candidatus Nitrosotenuis sp. | reverse complement strand
ATGAGGGATTTGTGCTGGCAGATTCAGCAAATCAACAGCTACAGGACACAATCCAATTTACGGGCAAAGGAAGCCTTTTTGAGAAAAAGAAAGGATACATCGTAGAAGATTTTAGAACAAATCTATGCTGTATTGCTCATGCACTATCTCCAGGGTATCAGACATATGCAACCGGTTGGCATTCTTTGATAATTCAAAAACTAAAAAGAAAATAATCGCATTTCAAAATCAATAATTTCTATAAAACGCACCCTTACAAAAGACCTCATTATTTGCCATGGACGATTATTTCTGCGATAACCTGTTTGATCATTTTGAACATGTAGCAAGATATTACGTGTGGGTTTTATTACAAACACATGAGTTACAGCAAAATAGAGTTAACAAAACTAAATGAGGTTATCAAGAAAATCAGCAAAGGGGATCTTAGTGTACAAGTAGAAGAAAAAGGATCAACTGAAGAAATTAAACAATTATGGAATTCAGTTGGAAGCATGATAAAGAATTTTCGTGGATCAATAAAAGAATCGCAAGATAGCTCGCGAGATGTATCGGCAACATCACAACAAGTCGCTGCACTGACTGATCAGATGAATAATGCCGTGCAACAAGTTTCAATCACTGTTCAGCAAATTTCAAAAGGTTCCCAAACACAGGCAGTAGGATTAGAAGAAACAAACAAGGCGATTGAAAGAATCAGTACAACAATGAAAGATCTTGCATCAAAAGCAAACTCTACTGCTAATCTATCTAAATCCGTTGAGAGTATTTCTGTAACGGGTGGGAAATCTGCCGCAGAAGCTGCAGAAAGAATGATAAGAATAATCAAGGTTGCAGACGAATCTGCGGCAAAAATCAAGGGACTATCTGAGCGGAGCGGTCAGATCACGTCTGTTTTGGATGTTATTCGTAAAATAGCAGAACAGACAAATCTTCTTGCACTGAATGCCGCGATTGAAGCCGCAAGAGCTGGGGAAGCAGGTAGGGGATTTGCAGTTGTGGCCGATGAGGTAAGAAGACTAGCAGAGGGTTCTGCAAAATCTTCAGAAGAGATTGGCATCTTAATCAAACAAATTCAAGATGATTCGTATGCCACGACACAAAGTATTGAACAAGGCTCAAAAGAAATTCTAGAAGGAAAAGACGTCATCGACAGAGCACTTGGTTCGTTAAAAGAAGTTTCAAAAAAGATTCAGGAAGTATCGTCTAATGTAGTTGAAGTTTCTAATTCAACTCACAACCAACTTGCAGAGGTTGAAAAACTCACAAAGGCAGTATCCGATATTGCGGCAGTGGCAGAAGAAAATGCGTCTGCAACAGAGGAGGCGTCTGCAGCCATGGAGGAGCAATCGTCAGGAA
>CAZETC010000017.1:11864-14237 GCA_964515435.1 uncultured Candidatus Nitrosotenuis sp. | reverse complement strand
AAAGCTTGAACATGCGTCCTCAAACTTCAAGTTAGAAAGCACCGAACATGACAAAATCGCCCAACCACGCGAATCAATTGATGATTCACAACTCAAAGAACCTGTGGGAATCATAGCTAATTCAGGAAACGGTAAGCACAAGACTGTAGTACAGTCATATACCTGAAGGGGATAAAAATGAGTGCCACAACTCAAGTAATTCAAATTGTTGTCTTTAGTCTAGCTGACCCGGCAACAAAACGAAATGAAGAATATGGTGTTGGGGTAGAGCAAGTACAGGAAATCCGAACGCTAGAAAGTATAACCAGATTGCCAAATGCCCCGATACATGTACGCGGTGTAACCAATTTAAGAGGAAAAATAATTTCTATTGTAGACATAAAACAAAGACTAGGTTTTCCTGCAAGCGAAATAAACAACAATTCAAGAGTACTGATTGCCGAAATCAATAGCAAGCAAATTGGTTTGTTAGTTGATCAAGTGGATCAAGTGATGCGGATTTCAACTACGGACATTGATCTGCAATTAGATGCCACAGGATTTACACAGTACATGAAAGGAATCGCGAAGATAAAAGACAGGTTGATCATAATCCTTGATTTACAAAAGTTACTTGAAGATATTGACAATGCTCATTTAGGTGAGTGAAAATTATGTTTCAACGAAATACCGCCAGAGTGCTGATCGTTGATGATGCCGCATTTATGCGAGTTGTTCTAAAAGATATTTTCCTACAAAATGGCCTTGCATCTGAGGTCTATGAAGCAGGTGACGGTTTAATGGCAGTTGAGGCATACAAAAAATACAAACCAGATATTGTAACTATGGATGTAAACATGCCGAAGACAGATGGGGTTGCGGCATTAAAAGCAATCATGCAATTTGATCCAAAGGCTAAGGTTGTCATGGTTACATCGATAGAACAAAAACACATAGTCCAAGATGCAATGAAATATGGCGCCAGAGATTATGTGGTAAAACCATTTGAGAAAAGCAGGGTGGGAATGATCATCAATAAAGTGCTCAGGAGCATTTAGCATGAATGAGCACAACAAGATCCAGATTCTGATCGTCAATGATTCCTTGGTGGTAAGAATGATGCTAAGTGAAATGATACTGTCAGATAAGAGAATGCAGGTATCGGCCGTAGCCCGAGACGGCCTTGAAGGACTCGCAAAGCTGAAAGCCGCAAAACCAGATGTCATACTTGTCGATCTAGAAATG
The DNA here is from genome assembly GCA_964515435.1 of uncultured Candidatus Nitrosotenuis sp. GTDB lineage: Archaea > Thermoproteota > Nitrososphaeria > Nitrososphaerales > Nitrosopumilaceae > Nitrosotenuis. The sequence goes on along the minus strand of CAZETC010000017.1, from coordinate 13,013 downwards.
CCTAACATGGATGGTTTGGCATTTATACAAAATGTGGTTAGTCAGGATAAAACTATACCAATTATTGTAATTAGTTCCTACAGCCAAGAAGGTTCTAGGGTCATATTTGATGCACTTGAGGCAGGTGCACTTGATTTTATTTCACTATCAGACAATGTAGAAAATAAGCAGCAATTTCAGGAGGAGTTATTTGCAAAAATAGAAACCGCAGTAAAATCAAATCCAGAAGTTTTAATCCCAGAAAAGATTTTGAGCATAAAACCGATTAAAAAACAAAAAGGGAATGCTGGTACCGCATCAAAAGTAATTGTTATAGGGGCATCTACGGGAGGACCAAAAACATTATGCGACATAGTATCAAAACTACCAGGAAACCTACCAGCTGGATTATTGATAGTACAACATATGCCAGGTAATTTTACTACGAAATTTGCCCAACGTCTAGACGAAATCTCTGAATTCAGCATATCTGAAGCAAAGGATGGGGATTCAATTCAGACAGGGAAAGGGTTAGTTGCTCCTGGAGGCTACCATATGGAAATTAAACCATCACAATGCGTAAGCCTTAGTACAGGTCACAAGAGATTTGGGGTAAGACCAGCAGTTAATGTTTCTATGATCACTGCTTCAGAGATTTATGGAGAAAACGCAATTGGAGTTTTACTTACAGGAATGGGCCAAGATGGAGCATTTGGTATGAAGATGATACGAAAAAGAGGGGGGCAGACGATCGCGCAAGACGAATCCACATCAATTGTATTTGGCATGCCAAAAGCAGCAAAAGATCTTGACGCTGTAGATAAGCTGCTACCGCTTGATCAGATACCATCAGAAATAGTACGAATGGTGTATGCATAATGGATACTTCGCAATACAGAGACATGTTCGTACAAGAGGCAAGGGAACACGTACAAAATCTTAATGAGTTTGTTCTCAAATTAGAAAGAGAACCAACCGAAAAAGAACATGTAAACACACTATTTCGAGCTGCACATTCTCTGAAGGGGATGGCTGCTACAATGGGTTATGACCAGATCAGGCAAATGTGCATGGCAATCGAAGAGATTTTTGATAAATTCAGAAAGGGGGAACAAAGCCTTTCATCGAATTTGGCAAGCATACTTTTCAAATGTTTTGATGCAATACAAG
>CAZETC010000017.1:6877-11854 GCA_964515435.1 uncultured Candidatus Nitrosotenuis sp. | reverse complement strand
ATACAAGAGATGGTCGATGATGAAGAAAAGAAAATAGATCTCGAATCATATCTGCAGCTTTTGCAACAGCAGTCAGAATCTGTCAGAATAGATTCCTCTGATGTTTCCCTGCAACAAAAATCCCAAACAGTACGTGTCAAGATGGAAGACCTGGATGCTCTTGTGAATCTTGTAGGGGAGCTAATGATTGATAAGATGCGTCTTGAACAGTCGCTAAGCGGTACGTCTTCTGATGAGGTTGGACGTGTTTTGACATCACTTAACAGGCTCATCTCGGATTTGCAATACCAGACCATGAAGATTCGTCTGGTTCCAATTGAGCAGGTCTTTAATAGATTCCCAAGAATGATTAGGGATCTATCCACAAGCCTTGGAAAACAAGTAAATCTTGACATCGAAGGAGCGGGAATCGAGCTTGACAGAACTGTTCTTGATGTAATCAGTGATCCTCTTTTGCACATACTAAGAAATGCAGTGGATCATGGGATTGAGACCGCAACTGAGAGAGAGCAGGCTGGAAAACCAAAATTAGCCACGATCAAGATTGCGGCGTCACGGGTAGGAGATAGAATTGCTATTATGATATCCGATGATGGCAAGGGCATAGATACAGAAAGAATCAGATCAAAAGCAGTTGAGAAAAAGATCCTCTCTGATATAGAAGCAGAACGAATGTCAGAAGACGAAATTATCGCTCTGCTTGGAACGCCAGGCCTCTCAAGCGTTGCCAAAGTTACAGAGATTTCTGGTAGAGGCGTAGGAATGGACGTGGTATTTAGACAAGTACAAAGTGTCGGCGGCAACGTTCAGATTAGGACTCAGAAGGGGGTTGGCACCACATTCACGCTAGTAATTCCACTCAGTCTTGCAATAATTAGCGGGCTAGTAGTAAAAGTTGGTAATGAGAAATACGTTGTTCCGATCTCTAGCATCGTAACAACAATAAACATTGAGAAGAATGAAATCAAAACAATTCAGGGCAAACAAGTGATTAAGATCAATGAGCAGGTCATCCCGCTTGTTAGAGCCGCAGACGTTCTGGGAATAAAAAGCTCCAATACAACTGAAAATGATCTGGTCACCATAATCCTAGTGGACAAAGGAGGAAAGTCACACGGCTTGATTGTTGATTCGTACGAGAACATGCAAGAAATAGTAACAAAGAGATTGCATACATCACACAAATCCAACTTTTCAGACGCATCAATTCTCTCTAATGGAAACGTTGTTCTAATTTTGGAGCCAACCGCATTAATCTAGGTGATAATATGGAAGTATTACAACCACAAAACAACCTAAAAAGGCTCGGCGACATCCTGGGCAACTATATCGGAACAAAAACTGCGTCGTCACTGTCCATGATTCTCAATGAGCCTGTTTCACATCGTATACGTAAAGTTGTAGAAGTTGACGCAATCGATGTCGATTCAGTCATACCTGTATTCGACATGATTCCAATGTGTTCAGTATATCTGAAAGGAGAGGGAGACGTACATGTAACACTGTTGTTCTTTTTGCCATCCTCTATGGCAAGAAAATTTGCTGCCAAATTATTGGGGGTTGAAAAGATGAACAAGCTATCAAGCTTAGGCAGATCATCAATCACAGAAGTAGGAAATATGATGGCAGGATCATTTCTTAATGCATTATCGGATGGAACTGGATTTCGTGTCCAAATGTCGACTCCGGGTTTTGGTGCAGATACTTTCAAAGCATTGATTGAATCCCCTACTGCAGAACTTGCTATCACTACTGAGCGTTTAATAATTACGGAGGCCGAGCTGCGTGGAACTGACAGTGACATAATAATTGATGCAATGATATTACTTTCTCCTGCTGAAGCTAAAAAAATCCTAGACGCAAAGTGATCCAAATTGAGATCACAAGAAGTTGCTATGGGGGACGCAAAAATTGCAGACGGTTCAGACAGCACGTTGATCACGTTTGTAGGTTCTTGTGTGGCCCTGTGTCTTTTTGAGCCGAATAAGAAAATTGGTGGGCTAGCGCACATAATGCTTCCTGAGGCAGGACAGAATGCAGCCATCAATCAAAACACACATGGGAAATATGCTGATCATGCAACCAGCTATCTTTTGACAAAAATGCAGGAAAAGGGAGCACACCTAGGCAAGATCAAAGCAAAGATTGTGGGCGGGGCTCAAATTTTCACGACCGAGACTGGAGGCAGCCTATTTACGATTGGTGAACGAAATGTTGAATCAATAAAAAAGACTCTCAAAGCTCACCGAGTTCAAGTTTTGGCAGAAGAAACCGGCAACACGTGCGGGCGATGGGTAAGATTTGACGTACAAAACGGCGCTGTTAGCATAAAGAGCAAACGAGGCAATGTTACCCTATGAGTCTAGAAAAAACAAGCGATCTCAAGATTAACGAAATAATAAAAAAAGTATCCTGTTTTGGGTTTGATCTTAATCATTACAAGGCAACTTTCCTTAAACGCAGAATTGATGTAAGGTTGAGAACCAGGGGTTTACAGAATTATTCGGAATATTCTAAATTGCTAGATAGTGATGTTACAGAGAGTGATGCATTGTTCAGATCAATCTCAATAAACGTCACGGAATTTTTTAGGGACAAAGAAGTTTTCGCATATCTGGCACAGGATGTTGTACCAAAACTATTAGCTGGTAGATCCCAGACCATACGGGTATGGAGTGCAGGATGTGCCACTGGGGAAGAGCCATACACTTTGGCAATACTTCTAAACGAAGCTTGTAGGAATAAATCCAAGTCATTCAAAGTTTTTGCTACTGATATAAACACAAACGCAGTCGAGCATGCAAAGAAAGGCATGTATGAGCTAGCATCACTAAAGAATCTTCCGCCTGATCTATTATCAAAATATTTTACAGTCAAAGCTGACGGTAGCCATCACATTTCTCAAGAAATAAAATATTACGTCAATTTCAATATAGCTGATTTGACTAGGTTCTCTGTGAAATTCCTTGATGTCATTGTTTGTCGTAACGTATTCATTTACTATTCAAAAGAGACACAAGATTTGATTTTGAAAAAGTTTCACGAATGCTTGAAAGATCCTGGATATCTTGTTTTAGGCATGGATGAGGGAATTAGAGCCGAACAATCAAAGTTGTTTGAAAGTATAAACCCTAGACTTAGAATATACAAAAAAATTGCTAGGCGTGTTTTCTAACCCAATAGTCCTAGTCTTTAAGTGATTTTTTAATTTCCCAATACGTATCGGAAATGTAGTGGAGGTTCTCAATTACGATACCTTTGTTCATGGTTTTCATCTCCTCACTTGAAACAAGTGCCCTACCGACTGCAAGGAATTTTTTCTGAGATTCTTCTACGATGCAGACAAGTTGGCCCTTTTCAAACTCTGTGAAGCTCCGGATCCCAGGCCTCATGACATTTGCTCCATCGCACATGAACTTTACTGCCCCCATGTCTACTGTGGCACTAGGAAATTTTTTCAACGTCTCAGTGTCGGACAAAAACGGCAAAAAAGTCTGGCCTATCTTTAATGCCACAAGACCCTCGCCTACGATTATTGCTGCACCGTCTTTGAGCTCATAAATTTTGAGGTTTTTAATTTTTGGAAGAACCATCTCCCATTGCAGGCCGATCTCTTTTAGAATCTCTGCAGTATCTGACTTGGAAATTAGGTTTGATTTCAATCCCGTAGTATTTCCTTGCGAATGTCCAACAGGTCTCTGAGAATTGCACTTGCGGTTTCAGTTCCGCCTGCACCCCTTCCGATGATTGTCTGTGTGCCAGAATGTTCCGATGTAAACGAAATCGCATTCAGGGTTCCATTGACGCAAAGCGGATCGTCGGTTGGTACCTCCCTTGGGCTAACTATTAGATCTTTATTGCAGGACGCAATCAACTTTACAGCTGCCTTGTTTTTGGCGGCCTTTTTGACGTCTTCGCTTGTGACCTTGCGAATGCCGATTCTCTTTATGTCCGGCATTGTTACCTTTAGGCCCATGATCCAGTTTGCCAAAATCACGAGCTTTGCTGCGGCATCAAAGCCGTCAAGGTCAAGTGATTCATCAGCTTCCACATATCCCTTTGATTTTGCGTCATTTAGAGCCGTGGCAAAACTCATTCCCTGTGACATGTTCGTCAAAATATAGTTAGTCGTGCCATTGAGTATTCCTGCAAATGAGGTTATTCTTTCTCCCCTGAGACTGTTTTTTGCATAATCCAAAATTGGGGTGCCTCCACCAACCGTTCCAGAAAACTTGAGCAGGACGTGATTATAGGTAGCAAGCTCCATGAGTGACGGAAACGCAAGTGCCAGCGGCCCCTTGTTGACAGAAATTACATGCATTCCTTTTTTCATCGCCGCCATGATGTGCGATATTCCCGGCTCTGCGTCTTTGTAGTTGCTGGCAGTAGCCTCTATTAGCACGTCGGCATCAATGTTACTGATGATCTCAAGGCCGCTGCGCATTTTTTTTGATTTGTCATAGTGTATGACTGAGCCGTGTTTCTTTTTGACATCCACTAGCCTGTTCAGGTCAAGGCCTGATGGGTCTGTTACACCCCCTTTCTTGTCAAAGACTCCGACCAATCTTGGCATTACGCCATATTTTGCGTACAGGTCATCTGATCTTGAAACCAACAGCTTTGCTAGGCTTTGTGCAACCGTGCCAAACCCGCAAACAATCAAGCGCAAGTAACTCTACCCCAGTTTACCAAAGACATCTTCAAATGGCTCTGATTAATCCTGATTTATTAATTCTGTTTATCTTTGTCAAGCTTTAGCGAAATCGAGTTGATGCAAAACCTGCTTCCTGTCGGCTTGGGGCCGTCGTCAAACACATGTCCTAGGTGCGCGTCGCATTTTGCACACATCACTTCTGTGCGTCTCATCAAGTAACTGTTGTCTGTTTCATACTTGACGCTCTGATCATGAATTGGCTCAAAGAAGCTCGGCCATCCGGTGCCCGAGTCAAACTTGGCATTGGAATTAAACAGCTCATT
>CAZETC010000017.1:4037-6867 GCA_964515435.1 uncultured Candidatus Nitrosotenuis sp. | reverse complement strand
CATTTCCACAACATGTGCAACGGTAAATGCCATCGTCTTTGCAGTACGTGTATTTGCCTGTAAATGGAGGCTCTGTCGCCTTGTTCCTGCAGACCGCATATTCGTCGCTGCTCAGGGTTTTTTTCCACTCTTCGTCCGTTTTTGTGGTTTTATCACTGGTCATGACTGGACTAGCTCAAAGTAATATTAGAGGGTTATTCCAGTTTCCGTCTTTTTTCTGCGATTCTTTTTTCAGATTCGAATCTTTCAAGCTCGTATGACTTGAGATCTGCGAACTTGATGATTCCAGAGAGGTTCGGGTGAGCCTTTTTTATCGCAAGAAACATCTTCTGTGCAACTTGCCTGTAGTCGATGTGCCCCTGTGGTATTGTTCTCAGCTCTATTAGGTGAGACGCTTCGCGCAAATTGAGATTCATGAAAAACGGATAGTTGTACGCAAAATTGACCACGTACTGTGCTTGCAGCGGATACTTGGTTCTCATAGAATCAAAGACTTGTTTTGATCGTTTCATACAGTCAGTAAATTCTTTCTCGATTCCAAAACTGTAGATTTCTTTTGGAACCAAAAAGCCATGATCAGTTGTGAGCAGCTGTCGCTCAAGCGTAAGAACTCGGTGTCTGTGCAGGTCTCTGAACATGCCAAAGTTTCCAACTATGTCAAACGTGTATTGCGTCATCTCAAATGCACGCGGCGGCCTCTGCCGCCTGTTCTTTCTGAGATTCGCAAACGAAGTGATTAATTGTGACTTTGTTTTTTTGCTCATTTTTTTTACATTTTTTAGTATGATATCATATGGAACCTTTTGTTGCTCATACAAGAGGGCGGCAACTATTTTGTTCTGGGCTTTTTGCTCTGGCTCATAATCGACCAGCTTGACCCGGGTGCCGTTCGACTTTAGGGAAATTGGATGTTTTTTTGTCAAGCTGTGTGCTGTTTTTTGCAGCGACTTGAGGTAGTCCTGCATTGCATGCCCGTATTTGTCGTCTGCACGCCTGACAAAGGACTTGATGGTGGTGTCAAGCTCGTGCTTGATCTTTCCCGCAATGATGCGGTCTTCGTCAAGCCTGGAGCTGAGCAGAATTGTCAAGAGGTACTCAAACGCCCTCCCGTTTCCTGAAACACCCACGTTTGTGAGCGTGGATGCGGGAAGGAGACCCCTTAGGATATCTAGCGCCTTTGCCTTGGTGGTCGCATTGTAAATCATCGTGGCAGCCTTGATGTCTGATTCGGTTTTTAGCCTTGAGAATGGAACCTCTGTTCCTGATCCAGTGTCCTTGAACGCTAGCATTTCGATCGGCTCGTTTTCTCGCACATATTTTAGCATCGGCTCGATGCTCTTTGAATAAATTTCAAAATCAAGATTGCAGCTAGATAGGTATGCGTCTGCAAATCTTGACTGCATTATTTCCGGCTCGCGGTAAAACTTGAACTCGCCGTTTACTTTTTTGTCCCACGCCACATATCTTGAGGATTTTTCAAGATATGACAGGCCGATTCTGCGGTCCTCGATTTTTTTTACTGCAATGTTCGATATTCCCTCTATTGCCACCTGCGCAATCCCAAGCTCAGCTACAGAGTCGTCGCCATATTCGATTAGGACCTTGTTGTAGAACTCCTCACCGCGGTTTTCGTTTGCCAGGAACTCGTCAAGAAATATTCGCCGCATGCTCTTATCGGTCCTGGAATACCTTGACATGAGCGCTCCGCGATCAACCTGCCGTGGGGTGATTATGGCAAATACAGAATCATCGGCATTTGAAAAATGCTTGAGCAGAATCTCTTTTTCAGCGCTTGTATATTCTTCGACCATGACATCAAATTTTGATCTAGCCCGTGATATACTATTTTCGTTTGATCTGGATTAGATCTGGCGTTGACGATCTGCCTTTTGCCTGCCAGCGAAGAAGAACCTCCTTTAGGGAGTTTGCGTCCTGCTCGCTTTCCGTGTACAATAGCATTGTAACCCAGTGCCCTTTTCCGGCCTTTCCGCCAACGGAGTTCATCCAAAAGTTGGATGGCAGGTTTTGCAGTGCCTTGTTGTTTGGATCGCGGCTTAGTTCTACCCAGCGCTTTGAGACAAAGTGCAGTATTTGGTCTAGGCCGTCTTTGTCAATCATGAGTATGGTTCGTACTGGATTGAATTTTAAAATTACGAAAATAGTTTGTTAAATTGTTCTAACCAAAACTAGAAAGCTTGTTAACATTTCGTCGGTTATATAAAACGCTCAAGTTTTACCAATGAACAAGGACGAAGTAGAGATTATCGGCAAGCAAGTCAAAGACATGTATGGGACCCAAATGGGTCGAGTTATCGGCACAATAACTGACATCGATGGCTCCATACAGACTGTGGGAATCGATTGCGGTCTTGACGGACTGAAGCAAATCCCATTTGAGCAACTTGTTGTTCAAGGCGACGTCGTAATCTATATCCCAAAATGGAGACTCGACTCACAACGATTCCTAAGAGAAAAAGGGCTCACACTGAGACGCCTCAAGGCACTAATCGACATCGTCTCAGAAAACGACGAGATGAAAGATGATGCGGAGATTATCCACGACAAATACAAGTCAAAACTAGCAACACTAGAAGAATCTGAAAGAGAAATCGGTGCAAAACTAGCTGCACGACTAGAGGAACTAAACGGCCAGCTCAAAGCAGTCAAGACCTTGCTGTTTGATGCAAAGGTTCAGTTCAAGAGCAACGAAATCTCGGATTCGAAATATGACCTGATAAAGACGCACACAGGTGAGATAATAGAACACATCGACCACGAAAAAGCAGAGATTCTAAACATCCAAAAAAGAATCGCTGATCTGTCGCTAGAC
>CAZETC010000017.1:0-4027 GCA_964515435.1 uncultured Candidatus Nitrosotenuis sp. | reverse complement strand
CTCCACCAGGTGCGCCTTCTCAAGAGAAATCTTCAGAACCATCCACTCCTGCAACCCCGGTGCAACCAACGTATGCAAGCCCTTCCCCGGCCAAAGAAAATAAAGAAGAGACACATACCGCAGTTCCGACACCGCCGCCGACCAGTACTTTTACAAAAACCGAAAGTAACAGATCGGATTGGTATGAATCCATGGAAGCCACATAGAGAAGGCTCAAACCTCTTTTTTTATGGTTAACAAGCGAGAAAACCCAAATTTAGGGTCGGAATGAAAGTGAGCACACCACAACGCAGCAATCAACATTTTGAAAAAGGGATTAGAAATTTTTGGAATCACATATCAAATACCACAGGAACTGCGGGAATTGACGCCTGTAGAGATCTCAACGAGGTCATTGAAGCAGGAAGCCACGAGCTTTAGCGAGTGGTAGCTCACAACAAATTAAAAATTTAGAAATAACCAAGAAAAATACTAGACGTGAATCCTCAAAGCTTTACAAGAGGCCTCGGAAATAACGATACAAAGACCCGTTTAGAGGCTGGCGTGGATTTTGTGAAATTCTGGGAAGAACAGGCACAAAACCTGCACTGGTTTAGGAAATGGGATGAGGCGCTGGAATGGAACGCCCCTTTTGCGCGCTGGTTTGTAGGGGGAAAGATAAACGCCTCGTACAACGCCCTTGATGCAAACCAAAAACGCAAGGAAAAACCAGCAATACTTTGGGAGGGAGAAAACGAGGAAAGGAGGATAGTTACGTATGGGAATCTTTTTGAGCAGGTTCAAAAATTCTCAAACGCCCTAAAATCGCTTGGCATAAAGAAAGGAGATCGTGTGACGATCTATCTTCCGATGGTACCTGAGATAATAACTGCGGTTCTTTCCTGCGCAAGGATTGGGGCGATTCACACAGTAATCTTTTCTGGATTTTCGGCAACATCGATTCGGGACAGAGTTGTTGACTCGCACTCAAAAATAATCATCACAGCAGACGGAGGTTACAGGCGCGGCAGCGTGGTAAAGCTAAAAGAAACAGTCGACTCTGCAATAGAAGACCTTGATTTTGTCGAACATGTCATAGTCCTAAAAAGAACTGGAACACAAATTAATTTTGGCAAAAAAGATCTAAACTGGGATGATCTGATAAAAAACGCTGCGAGTGTCTGCGAGGCAGAGCACCTTGACAGTGATCACCCGCTCTACATTCTCTATACGTCCGGCACCACTGGAAAGCCAAAGGGGGTGCTCCATGACACAGGCGGGTACATGACGCATGTCAGCTCGACGTTTAGGTGGGCGTTTGACATCAAAGACTCTGATGTTTACTTTTGTACTGCAGACATTGGGTGGGTGACAGGACACAGCTACGTGGCATACGGCCCTCTTGTTTGCGGTGCGACGCAGGTCATGTATGAGGGGGCGCCAGACTACCCAAGCCCTGCAAGAACCTGGGATATTATCCAAAGATACGGCGTTACAATTTTGTACACAACCCCAACCGCACTGCGAATGTTCATGAAATTTGGCGATGCAATTCCAAATTCGCATGATCTGTCAAGCCTGAGACTTTTGGGAACCGTAGGGGAGCCGATTAACCCTGAGGTATGGAGGTGGTATTACGAGGTGGTAGGCAAATCCAAATGCCCAATCATCGATACCTGGTGGCAGACAGAGACTGGGGCAATGATGATATCTCCTCTGCCAGGACTTGAAACCATTCCGCTAAAACCTGGATCAGCTGCATTCCCAATACCGGGAGTAGACATTGCTGTAGTTGACGAAGACGGCGCAGAGGTACTGCCTGGGACAAAGGGATTTTTGATAATTAGAAAGCCTTGGCCTGGGATGCTTTTAACACTGTGGGGAGATGATGAAAAATTCAAATCAGTCTACTGGTCAAAATATCCCGGCTCTTACTATACCGGTGACTATGCGATAAAAGATGAGGACGGATACTTTTGGCTTCTTGGAAGAGCAGACGATGTTCTTAAAGTTGCAGGCCATCGGATTGGTACTGCAGAACTTGAAAGCAGTATAGTGTCTCACAAATCAATCTCAGAGGCCGCTGTCTGTGGGGTTGCAGATGAGGTAAAGGGGGACGCAATAATTGCATTCTTGGTAGCAAAGCAAGGAATCAAAACCTCGGAGGATCTCAGACGTGAAGTGATTGATACGATACGAAAAGAAATTGGCGCAATCGCAACACCGCAACAGCTATACTTTGTCTCAAAGCTTCCAAAGACACGTAGCGGGAAAATAATGCGAAGGCTGCTAAAGGCAATAGCCAGTAACGAAAAGATAGGCGATGTAAGCACGCTAGAAGACGGGGCTGCTGTAAGTGAGATACAATCCATGTTTGATGAGATAAAAAAACAGATTAGAACCTAATGGCCTGTGAGTAAAAACTAGTCTTATTTTGAGGATTTTATCTGGGATGATATCCTGTCTAGGCTTGACTTTGCTTCGGCTTTTGCCTTGTAGATTGCTGTCTTTAGGTCAATTCTGGCCTTGTTTATCGCTTCCTTTGAGTCTGCGTTAATTTTGTCAATTGGGATCCCTTTTGATACTGCATCTCTTGCGTCTGTATTTGCCTTTTTGACTGCAGCCGTAAAGGCATTCTGTGCCTTTGCTACTGCCTTGCTGTAGTTTTCTGCAATTGAGCCTATGTCGTTTTTTGGGGACTTCGCAAATGCGTTACCTGTCATGGTTACTGACAGTATCAATACTGCGAACACTGCTATCGCGGCAAGCTGAATTTTCACGTTGATCCGATTTTTCTACTGCCATTAAAAAATTTTACGCATAATTGTTATGTCTATTTATGTGAACCACTGGATAGGTCTACAAAGACGAGCTTAGAGTTGGGTGTGACTCCGAGGATCTTAACCTAGTTTTACCCATCAAGGGTTGGCTTGAAAAACACATGACCAGAAGCCGATTCTCTCACTCTTCATTTGTTCAAAGTATCATTATTTAATATCACTAGCACCATTTGGCACTTGGAGATAATGAGATTTAACAAACCGTTGGAGATCAGAGGAACAAGGGATGATTTTGTTCCGTTTTACAAGAGCCTAGATCCTAACAGTAAATTGTATCACTCCATTACTGATACTATAGAACTGCTCAGGCAGGAACCTGCTAGAGGGGATCATGTAGAGCGCGATAAAATTCCAGACTATTACATCCAAAAATTCAAAATCAAGACATTATTTAGAATCGAACTGGTCAGTTATTGGCGACTGCTGTATGCTATCCATGCCTTTGATGATATTGGTATCGGAATTCTTGTGTTGGAAGCACTAGATCACAAAAAATACAACGAGAGATTTGGCTACAAGAACTGACAACTCTGATAACTGATAGTACAAATGTGTTATATACCAGATTGTACTATTATTTGACATGACTAGTAAGACTATTTTTGAAAATAAAGGACACGACCCACGCTTGGCAAGTGTCGAAATGGTGGAAGACGTTCTAAGAAAGCATCGCGAGTTTGTATCAAAAAGCGCCCTTCAAAGAGCATTGCCCAAAACGATACAGACTCAAACATTTAACAGGATTTTGAACTATCTGGAAAAGTCAAACAAGATATTAGTCGCCAAGGATCGCGCAATTGTTTGGATATTTTCAGATGATCCGAAGCTAAAGAAAGTGTGGGATAAATCAATCAAACTGTAACCAATATTTTCTCATAAATTGATTCGTGTAATGGGCTTTTTGCTCTAGAGCCATGCTGCTGTATTTCTCAAGAGAACCACTGCTCAAGGGTCTGGCTCCGCCTGTCCTTTGACTTTTGTAGTCTGCCAAGGGACGATTCTATTCTGTCACGCGAAAAACTTCGTTCCTCGGTGAGGTATCTTACTATTTCTGCGTGATTTACCGTGCCAAACTTTAGCTCAGATACGTCCGCTATTTTCGGCTCCAAAAAGATCTCGCGTATTTGCCTGTAGTCGATTTGGGCTAGCTTTTCTTGGATCTGTGGAATCTCCTCTAGCCTGCCGTGCTCTTTTATCATTTTCAGAGC
>CAZETC010000016.1:12563-19705 GCA_964515435.1 uncultured Candidatus Nitrosotenuis sp. | reverse complement strand
ATTTCCGCGCCAGCTGATGATGGAAAATGCCGGCGCATCGATGGTAAAGCACATCATGACAAAATTTCCAGACATTGAATCAAAAAAGGTACTAGTCTTTGCAGGCCTTGGCAACAACGGGGGCGACGCGCTAGTAGTGGCAAGGCACTTGGCAGGGTATGGCGCAAAGGTGACAGTAGTCTTGCTTGGCAACCCGCAGGACATCAAGACTGTAGAGTGCAGGACAAACTGGCAGGTCCTTGAAAAGATGAGCTCAGTCCAGCTCGGCTTTGGTTCGAACGATGCGTCAAATTTTGATGTGGACATCATAGTGGACGGAATACTCGGAACCGGAATAACCGGCATTATTCGGGAGCCGCAGTCGTCTGCGATTGATCTCATCAACAAGACTGATGCGTTCAAAATAGCAGTGGACGTTCCGACCGGCCTTGACCCTGACACGGGAGATACGGCAGACAAGTACGTCAGGGCAGACGTCACAGTGACATTTCACAAAATGAAGCGGGGCATGCCAAAAAGAAAGGACCTCTGCGGAATTATCTTTGTAGAAAAAATAGGAATCCCACCAGAAGCAGAAGTAGGTGTGCTATGAAAGTACATCAGCTAGAAGTGGGCAACATGCAGAACTTTACCTACATTTTAGAAGACGAGGACACCAGCGAGGCAATAATTATCGATCCGTCGTGGGACCTAGACGAGCTTACAAGAATAATAGAGAAAAACGGACTCAAAATAAAATACATTGTAAACACCCATTATCACTTTGATCACACTATAGGAAACCAAATCATGGCAGATCAGACCAAAGCCCAGATACTCCAGTACAAGACCTCCACAATAAAGCACGACATCGAAGTATCTGACGGCGACAAGATAAAGTTCGGAAACTCGGAGCTCACCGTGCTGCATACGCCGGGCCACTCAAAAGACAGCATGTGCCTTGTAGGCGACGGAAAGATCTTCTCAGGAGATACGCTGTTTGTAGGCGCATGCGGGCGCGTCGACCTTCCAGGGGGGGACGCAAGGGAAATGTACCATAGCTTGTTTGACATTTTGCAAAAGCTTGACGATAATCTGGTTATGTATCCGGGCCACAACTACGGTTCTGCTCCTACTGCGACCCTTGGGAACCAAAAAAAGATGAACTTTGTAATGCAGCCAAGAACCGAACAGGAATTCCTGGAAATGATGGGAACCAGCTAATTGCAAAAAGACATAGAGATTCTAGGTGAGGCGCAAAAGGGGACAAAATTCTTGGAATCGCTCAAGAAAAAACAATTCCTCTTCTCCCTTGTCATATCATATACGGATACCTGCACCATTCCGGGAATCACGGTGGCAGGAAAAAACCCAGCGCTACTCCAGTATACGCCGCCGGCAGATGCAGAGTTTTTGAACTTTGGATACTGCAAGTGCATAAACGCAATTCCGATGACGCCCGACGGAAAGCCGACGCCAGCCCTTCTGACAAAAACTGCGCTGGAATCGGCAAGCATCCCAAATATTGTGATAAACGCGGGAAGCAAGATATCGCCAAAGCTCCCGTATTTTGAAACCGGCCTGACGTACGGAAAAAACATCGCAGCAGAGCCGGCCATGTCACTTGACTCAGTCACGCATGCAGTGGAACACGGACGGATGATCGGCAGGAGCCTTGGCTCAACCACTGACTGTCTTGTGATTGGCGAGAGCATTCCTGGGGGTACTACCACTGCCCAGGCCGTCCTGACCTCGCTTGGCATAGACGGCCAGGTGAGCAGCAGCATGCCAGAAAACCCAGTATCGCTAAAAGCAGACATTGCAAATACTGTAGCGCGCAGAAACAATTCCAGAAACCCGTTTGAGGTGATGGCAAACGCCGGAGACCCAATGATTGCAACAGTTGCCGGAATTATCAGCACCGCATCTGCCCAGACCAAGGTTGTACTGGCTGGGGGAACGCAGATGGCAGCAGTACTTGCCATATCAAAGCAGACAGGATACAACAAGGAAAACCTCGCACTTGCAACCACGTCTTACATCGTAAACGACAAGACGGCAAACCTGGTTGACACAATAGACCGGATAGACTCAATACCGATTTTTTCAGTGGGGCTCGCGCTCAAAAATTCCAAGATAGGCGGCCTGCGCGCCTTTGCGGATGGCTTTGTGAAGGAAGGCGTGGGCGCAGGGGGCGCCTCGCTTGCGGCGATGCTAAAGGTCGGAATATGCTCCGAGCGCCTTTTGGAGCTGACAGAAAAGCAGTATTCCGAAACTATTTCACAGTAACTGATTTTGCCAGGTTTCTGGGATAGTCAGGGTCTGTGTTCTTTTCAATTGCGGAATAATACGACAAGAGCTGAATCGGGACTATCTCAATAAGCGGATAGAACGATTCCTCGACTGTCGGGATTTCTATCCAGTGATCGTACACGTCGCTTGGCTTGTCAGAGATTCCGATTATCTTTGCGCCCCTTGCCTTTATCTCGCGCGCACTGGTCAAGGTGTCAGAATAGGTAAAGTCGTTTGGATTTATTATGATTACATAGACGCTAGAGTCCATCAGCGCGAGCGGCCCGTGTTTTAACTCCCCACCGGGAATCCCTTCTGCGTGAATGTATGACAGCTCCTTTAGCTTTAGAGCAGACTCCATTGCGATTGGATAGTGCACCGCCCTGCCGAGAATGTAGATGTCTTGGACGTCCTTGAGCTCTTTGGCTATCTGCTTTATCTTTGTCTGATCGGAGAGAATCTTTGCAACGGATTTTGAAATCTTGTCGCCGTCAAGCCTTATGCACCCGTCGCACAATCTCTCGGCTATCTTGTAGATTATGCTAAGCTGCGCAGTGAAGCTCTTTGTAGCGGCAACGCCGATTTCAGGCCCGCAGTTCATCCCCATTACTAGTGACGACTCTTGGGCCAGAGAAGATGTCAGTATGTTTACAATTGAGAGGATTTTTGCGCCCGATTTCTTTGCAATGTTTACTGCCTCCAACACATCGGCGCTCTCGCCGCTCTGCGATACGGCAATCAGAATGGAGTTCTGCTCTATTGCGTCAGGTGAAAACGAGACCTCGCTTGATATTATGGGTTCTGCCTTTATCTTTGCGTGTTTTTGCCACAAATACTTGGCTACAAGCGCCGCGTTGTAGCTCGTGCCGCTGCCAGTAATGTAGATGTTTTTTGAAATTTTGATAAAATCCGCCACGCTGGATATTGCATCCTTGGAGCTCTCCCCTGCCTGTATTATCGTGTCAGGCTGCTCTGATATCTCTTTTAGGGTAAAGTGTGCATAATCGCCCTTGTACACATCTGCAAATTCCTTTGATACCTTGGTTATCTGGTGCCTGACTGGCTCTCCTACAAAATCATAGATCTGAATTCCTATCTTGTCAAGTATCACCAGTTCCCCGTTGTCAAGATAGATGGCATCGTCGGTTTTTTCAATAAACCCGAGGACATCACTTGACAGAAAAAATCCGGTCTTGCTGATTCCGATTATGAGCGGTTCGTGGTATCGAGCGGCCGCAAGCGTTCCGTTTTCAAACATTGCGACAAACGCATAATGGCCTTTCAGCTTTGATGCGGTGTCAATCATGGATTTTTTTATGTCGCGGCTCTGATCAAAGTTGAACTGCAGCAGGTTTGCTATGACCTCACTGTCTGTCTGGCTCCTAAAATTGTAGCCTTTTTTCTGGAGGTCTGCCTTTAATTCGTCATAGTTTTCAATTATTCCGTTGTGGACTATTGCCAGCTTTCCTGAGCTGCTCTGGTGCGGATGGGCGTTCACATCAGTGACATTGCCGTGCGTCGCCCATCTGGTGTGGCCTATCCCGACGTTTCCTGGGAGGGCATCAAGGTGGAGCGCGTTGTTTACCTCCGAGACCTTGCCGACTCCTTTTTTGACTAGGATGTCGTCTGATTTTGTCGCAATGCCGACGCTGTCATATCCGCGGTACTCCATTCTTTTTAGTCCCTTGACAAGAATTGGTGCGGCAGTGCCCTCTCCGTAATAACCAATAATAGAACACATTTTACGAAATATTTTAGAAAAATCAGGTATTTAGATATGACTTGTTATTGTGACGCTGGCGCGGCTTCTTCCTGTGCCGGCTCTGGTGCTGGTGGGGATGAGCCCTGCACCTTGAATTTAGGCGAGAGCTCGATGCTTGGCTCTTCGTTTACAGTTACGGTATAAGATGGAACCGTGATTATTCTGTCTCCTATTGTTACGTGGCCGTGGACTATTGCCTGTCTTGCCTGGTATGGAGTCTTGAACGAGTATTTTCTTTGGACAATAGTCTGCAGTCTGCGCGAAAGTAAGTCATTGATCCCCAAATTCAAAACGTCATCAAGTGTTGCGCCTTCCTTGACTAGGCCGATTCTAGCAAGCGACTTCATCAGGACAGGTTCTTTTTGTTCCCTCACTTCCTGTCTTAGTGCCAACAGGGATCTTGCTTGGTGTCTTACTCTTGATAGCTCAGTTCTTGCCTTCCAGAGCTCTCTCTTGTTTTTGAGGCCGTACGTTCCAAGTGTGTTGAGATCCTCCATCATGAAATCATAGTTTAGCGGACGCTTTGGTTTTCTCCAAACTCTGCTAGGATAATGTGGATCACCCATTTCTTACACCTATTTCTTTGTCTTTGCATCGCCTGCTGGCTTTGCTGCTGGGGCTGCGGCTGGTTTAGCTGCACCAGCTGCCGGTTTTGCCCCCGCTGCTGGCTTTGCCCCAGCTGCTGGTGCTGCTGCGGCTGCTGGCGCTGCACCTGGTGCGTCTGTTGCGGCGGCCCCTTCTGCAGGTACTACCCCTGCAGGCAGTACCTTGCCGCCCTTTTTGACCCCAACTGACGCTCCCTTGCGTCCTGTCGTGCGGGTTCTTTGGCCCCTTACCTTTAATCCATAAGTGTGGCGAAAACCTCTCCAGCTGTTTGAGAGCTTTTCCCTTTCAATATCATTTCTTATTGTAAACGCAACGTCTGATGTGAGAAGGTGGGTGTTTGCGCCCGTCTCGACGTCCTTTCTTCTGTTGTAAATCCAGCTTGGAAAGTTAATCGATACCGGATCCTTGAGGACTTTTTCAATTTCACCAACTTGGGAATCCGTAAGAAAGCCAATGTTGCTGTTTGGGTTGAGTCCAAGTGCGCCAATGAGCGCGTTGGCAAAGTTGTAGCCAATCCCCTTAATCTGCGTGAGGCCTACTGACAGCTTTTTGTCTCCCGGGATGTCTTTTCCCACAATTCTGACAATGTGCCTATATTCTTGTACGGACAAGTATTGGGGAATCACTTCGGCCCCGATAAAAACCCTACCTCACAATTTAGCAATATTTTAACATGAATCAAACGTAATAGAAACAATGGGTGGGATTCAGGAACTAGTGTCGCGCTCTTACAGTTCAGAGCCAAAGTACACGCAAGCCAAAGCCGGACTGCCAGAAGACTATACCGAGATCAAGACGATTCGGGATCTTTTGGAAATCAGCTACAAGCTAGTCGGTGCAAGAGAGCAGCTCAGGCAAAACCTGACAACACTAATGAACGGCGGCGGCAAGAAATATCCGGGGATCGTTGGGTATGACGACGATGTCATACCTGCGCTTGACAGGGCGATTCTCTCGCGTCATGACGTGTTTTTGATAGGACAGATAGGCCAGGCAAAAACAAAGATTGTCGAGACAATCGCGACAAACCTCCTCTCACCAATTCCGATAATTGAGGGCAGCATAACAAACGACTGCCCGATGGACCTGCCCGCGCAAGATCTCATATCACTACTTGAGGGCCAGGAACCAAACAGCACGTCTCCAAAATTCTACATCGGCCCTGAAAGCTCGCAAAAAATCCTTGACAACAAACTGGACACGAAAATAGCGTGGGTTGACGGCCATCACAGGTTCCGGTATGTCCTTGCTACTCCGGACATTTCTGTAAAAGATCTAGTTGGTTACATCGATGCAATCAAAGTAGCAAAGAAAGGAGTCGAAATGTACAAGATTGACTCGTATTCTCCGGGGCAGCTACTCCAAGCAAAGCACGGAATATTTTGCATCGACGAGCTTCCTGTACTGGATCCAAGAAAACAGGTCGCACTGCTGTCTGTGCTGCAGGAGGGAAGATACACGACAGGCTCGTATCCTGTTGTCTTTGAGCCAAAGACTACGTTTTTTGCCACGGCAAACCCGATAGACTACACACATTCTGGAAAGATAATCGAGCCGCTCTACGACAGGCTAAAGAGCCACATACACACCCATTATCCAAAAACAATAGAAGACGAGATGCTGATAATTTTACAAGAGGCCAAAATCGCAAACTGCTTTGTCCCTACATTCGTTCTAAAAACACTTGCAAGACTTGTCCATATGGCGCGCGGCAACTCTGAGATAAACCAAGCAAAGGGAGTGAGCGTAAGGTTCGGAATACACGGCCTTGAGCTCCTCGTGGGAGAATCCGAGAGAACGCGCGCAATATCGCACAAGACAATCGCAGTGCCAAGGTACTCTGACATGCACTGCCTTTCTCAGATTGCCAAGTTTGAGCTATCGGAAATTGACGACACCATCGAAAACCGACAAAAAATATTCTCGCAGCTTCTAGAGGATGCAATCAAAGAGACTTCGCTTGAATATCTTCATGGGGTGGCGCCAGAATCACTAGAGTCAATAAAGCAAGAGTTTTCCGGAAAAACATTCCAGGTGTCGCAAAAACTAGTCTGGCAGAATGGCCAAACATCATACAAAAACCAGCTGCGGGGCTTTGCAAGTCTGGCAGGACTGGTTGACTCCAAGATAGGCCAAGCAAAGCAGGAGCAAGCAAGCCTTGAGCAAAAACTCGCATCAGAGAAAATCTCAAGCAAAAGCATCCAGGCAAGCGACAATACATCAGATGAGCTAAGATCGGCGTTCCTTGAGATAATCCTAGACGGGCTTTGCCACGTTACGCCAAAGATAATCGACAAAAAAGAAGCGGGTTATGTTGCAGCGTAATTTCGCTAACTTTGTCTACTATTCTGCCACAGAAAAAAACAACGGCGAGAAAAAATCGCAGAAACTTGACGAAAAAACCATGGACAAGCTTCTCCAGTCACTGGCAACGCAGTCCATGCGTGAAAAGGCGCCGGCATTTGGGGAGCTTGAGGCAATACTTCAGGGAAGCATACAGGAG
>CAZETC010000016.1:9375-12553 GCA_964515435.1 uncultured Candidatus Nitrosotenuis sp. | reverse complement strand
AGCCAGGACTCCTCGACTGAGTCCAGATCCTCTGAGAGCCCAAGGAGTGATGACAGCAAATCAATCACAAAATATCTTCTGGAACACGGTTACCTCAGGGACGAAAAAAACTGGCTGACAAAAAAAGGATTCCTCGTAATAGGAACCAACATACTCCGCGATCTGATGAACGAGCTAAAGTCAGGAGAGTTTGGACTGCACGAAACAAAGTCGGTCGGAAGCGGCACCACCATTCTTGACAGCACAAAAAAATTCGAGCTTGGAGACGAGTTGAAGCTTCTCAACGTGCCGGCAACAATACTGAATGTAATAAGTAGACTCACAAAAAAAACTGAGCTAAAGTTCCCGCTTGACATAGATATAGACGATTTTGAAGAGTTTGAGACAGTAGAAGACGTCAGCGCCTCCGTGGTTTACTGCATAGACCTGAGCTCTACTATGAAGTCGTCCCTTACAAATTCCGGAATGAGTAGAATTGAGGCGGCAAAAAGGGCGTTGTGGAGCCTTTATGTTTTGAACAACAAGTTCTTTCCAAACGACTCGATTTCAATTGTCGGGTTTGCCTCGATGGCATCGGTAGTGAACCCCTACGACATTCCGTTTCTCAAAACGTACGACGCAAACGACGAGTTTCTCCATTACACCAACTACCAGGCGGCGTTCCGGCTGGCAAAAAAAATACTGCAAAAAAAATCTGCAACAAACAAGAGAATTGTTATGATAACAGACGGGCAGCCAAGCGCCTGTTTTGTGGATAGCGAGTCGCAAAAAACCTCGATACTTGCAGAAAAACCGTATTCCAACTTTTACGTGCCAGATCCGACGCTTGTCTCGAAAATAAAACAAGAACGCAATATCAAAATTGATCAGGGCAGCGCAGGCCTAGTCTATCTCTGTTACAGGTACAAAAAGGTCGACCCAAAAGTGGACGAGAGGACCATGAACGAGGCAAAAAAATGCAGGCGCGAAAACATCCAAATCGACTCGATAGTAGTAAGCGAGGAAACGGAGCTACTCACATACGTGCAGGATATGGAAAAGGCGCTCCAAGGGCGCACGTACCACATAAACCAGAACAACATGGACAAGGTCCTAGTCGTGGATTATCTGTACCATACAAAGAAATTATTAGGCGCAAAAAGCGGCTAACCCACATGGGTGAGGACAAGGCAAAGATAGCGGAGACTCTATTCAATCCAGACGTGTCAGTAATAATGGCAGAGCTGGAAAGCGGGGGAAAAGAGTCGTCTATTTTGTCTCAAAAGCTCGGAATATCCGAAGATGAAATCAAAACCCGTCTTTCCTATTTGGTTGAAACCGGATTTGTCACAACATCTGGCTCTCCGCTCACGTACAACGCAGACTCTGAAAAAATTGCCAAGTTCATGGAACATGACGAAAACTACAGGGGCGTAGTTGACGGCCTAACAGAACTTGACAGCTACCTAAACTGATTTCTTTCTGTTCTTTACTAGGAAAATCATCGCAACTGCAAGGCCTACAAACCCGGAAACTATGATGCCCTGGCCCAGTACATTTAGAGCAAGGACTGATTTTTCCGGCATGTGTGTGAGGCCAATTATGGCGGAGATCTCTTTGCCAGAATTCTCCAAGACAATCCTGTACATTCCCTTTGTCTTTATCTCAAATCGTTTCTCAGTCGAAGCCTGATCTATCGTCTCTGATGCAACCTGAGCTCCGCTCGGATCAAATACGGTTGCCTTTAGTTTTCCCTCCTCAAACGACTTTGCAAGAACGACAAATGCGCCAACATTCCTTGTTGCAGGATCAAGCTCCTTTGTCAGCTCAATTGGCGAGCCGTCCTTTAGCAGGCCTTCAGTTATCGCCAAGTCTTGCGTTGCAAAATTTGATCCATAATATGAGATGATCATCCCAGCCGCTACCAGCGTGCCGCCAATCAGCAGTATGATGTGGGACTTTTTCATCACTGCCTGCATTTTTTTGCCTCTATATTGGTATTTAGGCACAAAAAAGTTAGACCTGGCTAAAAAAGTTAGCCTAGGCTAACTTTTAAATAAACAAAAAACGATCATCACAGCATCTTGAAGTCATTTAAGATGTTATCCATCCTAGTAGTAACTACGATCATAGCTGCGCTTTATTTCGTGTACCCGAATTTCTCTGATGCAAAAAACGAAGAAAAAAATTTCCTGACCCATACAGGTGCAGTCATAAAAACGACAGGCGATGTCCTAGATCCAGTATACACCTCACAGACAGTCAAGTTTGATCCTGAGAAATATCTGCGCGAGTTCAACTACGGCCGTGTATCGACGCTGGAAGATGGAAAGACGCTGCGTGAATTTACGATAATTGCAAACGACGACAAAATCATGGAAATCTCGCCAGGGGTATTTTACAATGCATGGACCTTTAACGGGACGTCTCCGGGGCCGACAATTAGAGCTACCGAAGGGGATCTTATTCGCGTCAAGTTCATCAACGATGGTTCAAAACAGCACACGATTCACTTTCATGGAATACACCCGGCAGAAATGGACGGGGTCTTTGAGCCGGTGGGCGGCAGCGGAGGCCAGTTCACATACGAGTTCGAGGCAGGCCCAGCAGGCGTCCATCCATATCACTGCCACGTGATGCCGCTAGAAGAGCACATTTCGCACGGCCTGTACGGCGCGTACATTGTCGATCCAAAAGAGCCAAGGGAACCAGCAGACGAAATGGTGATGATACTAAATGGGTTCGACACAGATTTTGATACTGAAAACAATTTTTATGCTGCAAACACAATTCCGTTTTACTACCAGCACCACCCAATCCAGATAAACGCAGAACAGCTAGTGCGGGTCTATGTCATAAACATACTAGAGTTTGACCAGATAAACAACCTGCACATGCACGGAAATCTGTACGAGTATTATCCAAGCGGAACCTATAGGATGCCCAGCCAGTTCACAGACATGATAACGCTCTCGCAGGGCGAGCGTGGAATAATGGAGTTTACCTACACGTTTCCTGGCAAGTATCTGTTCCACGCGCACAAGACCGAATTTGCAGAAAAGGGCTGGACTGGGATCTTTTTGGTAAAGGGCTCAGGCGAATATTGATGGAGACAACCAAGGTCTCAAAGGCAAGAATTGTCCTTGCAGGGGTAATACCTGTAATAATTTTGGCGGCAATGATTACGTATCTTTTTGGC
>CAZETC010000016.1:6933-9365 GCA_964515435.1 uncultured Candidatus Nitrosotenuis sp. | reverse complement strand
GGCCCGGGCTCTGATCTCCTCAACTTTGGAACGGCGCTGCCGGAAATCACAATCGAACAAGTACGATTTGTAGACTCTGAAATACAGGTAACAGTCAGAAACACAGGTCCAACAGACGTATCAATAGCACAGGCTGACGTAAACGACAGGATTCAGCCAGCCGCAATAGAACCCGACAAAAACCTTGCAAGGTTTGAGGCCGCAACTATTAGGATACCGTTTGAGTGGAACGAGGCCGAGCCGTATGAGATAGGCCTGACTATTCAAGACGGAACGAGATTTTCGCACTCTGTTACGGCCGCCGCACCTGCAATGGAGCCAAGCGTCGAGCTAGCGTCGTATTTTGCAGTGATTGGAACCTATGTCGGAATCATACCTGTCATGATAGGCCTGTTGTGGTTTCCCTTTATCGCAAAACTGAGTGCTGCAAAATACAAGTTTTTCTTGGCAGTCACAGTCGGCCTTCTCCTGTTCTTGGGAATAGATGCAATCGAGGAAGGACTTGAGATATCTGCAGAAAGGATTGCAGGATCCTTTAACGGCGCACTGCTTGTCGCAACTGTTGTGGTGTGCTCCTTTATCTGTCTGTATTATTCCTCTGAAAAACTCGTCAGCAAGGCATCCGGAAAAATAACAAAGTCAGTTGCAATCGCGCTGATGGTTTCGATCGGGATAGGACTTCACAATTTGGGAGAGGGACTTGCGATAGGCGCGGCAATCGGCCTAGGCGAAGTTGCGCTGAGCACGTTTCTCATAGTCGGCTTTACAATTCACAACACGACCGAAGGATTAGCAATAGCGGCTCCGATGGCAAGACAAAAGCTGATGATCTCAAGGCTTGCGGCAATGGGATTCATTGCAGGTGCACCTGCAATTTTGGGCGCATGGGTTGGGGGATTCCAGTATTCTCCGATTGCGGCAATAGTGTTTCTATCAGTTGGTGCAGGCGCAATATTTCAAGTGGTGGTCTCAATAATGGGCTGGATAAGGCAAGACGAAAAAGGATTCATCTCGGCTCCAACTGCCGCAGGAATTGCAGTCGGAATGATCGTGATGTACCTTACAAGCATTCTAGTCTAGGCCGGCTCTGGATGTATCGTGATTATAGAGTTTCCGAAACGGCCGCGTATGTCATGCTCTATTTGTGAGGTAAGGTCATGGACTTGTTCTATTGAGAGGCCTTTGTCAAAGGAGCAGTTGATGTCGATTTTGATTATCTCGCCAAAGTTCAGAGTCACAATGCTGCCGATTTTTTTTACCTCTTCTCGCCCCATTAGAAGCTGAATTATGTTTTCATCAGTCATTCTGTGGCCGGTATTTTGGCCCTTTGGTATGGTGACATGCGGCTCAAGATGGATGGTGATGTGCTCTATTTCTGGCAGTGACTGGCGGATCCTGTCCTCCACTATTTCTGAAATTTTGTGGGCCTGATCAAGGTTCATCTGCCTGTCAACCATGACGTGCAGGCTCACATAGCTTATGCCGTCGGTGCTGTGATGGTTTACGTTGTGGACGCCCTTTACCCCGGAAACACCGGCCGCAATCTCGTGGATTTTCAAGTCTCTGGGAACGTCCTTCCAGGTGGGCTCGAAATGAACAGTGATCTCACAGTTTGGGACGGAATCCTTGATGTTTTTTTCAACCCTACTGCTTATCTCGTGCGCCCTGTCAAAGCTAGCGTCGGCCCTGAGCGATATGGTGACATCAGCAAAGACAGCATTGCCTGATCTTCGCATAAGGATGGGGCCGACATCGACTACGTCTTCTGTCGCAAGGACTATCCCCCGTACCTTGTTGACTATCTCCGGGGAAATTATGTCCGTGAGATCCTGGGCCGTTTTGTAGACCAGCTTTACGCTGAGGATGCAGAGCAGTATTCCTAAAACAAATGCGGCAAAAAAGTCCCCGCGCTCAAAACCAAAAGTCACAAGAACAATCCCGACAATCACCACAAGTGTAGATCCGAGATCCAAAAACGCGTGGTAAAAGTCTGCCTTTAGTGTAGTCCCACCGACCTTGTTTATCGCCTTTCTTAGCAGGACGATTCTGAAAACATCCGTGCCAATCGTATAGGCTGCGGCAATCAGTGCGAGTGTTCCGGTAACCGGAAGGTGTGTGGGATTCTGAATTCTAACCAGTGATTCGAAAATAAAAAAGCAGGCAATCAAAAAAATCGCAATTCCACCTATCAGGCCTCCAAGGGATTCTACCTTCCCGTGTCCGTACGTGTGCTCTGCGTCTGGTGGCTTGATCGCAAGTCTTGCAGCAAGCAAAAGAATCAAGGTCACGACACTATCCAAAAGCGCATGAATGCTGTCAGTAAGAAGAGCAAGGCTGTTTGACAATATTCCAAAGACAAGCTCTACTACGAACGCAGATAGGATGGCAACTAGCGATATCTTTAGTGCGCCAGTCCTATTCGCTAAAATGCC
>CAZETC010000016.1:0-6923 GCA_964515435.1 uncultured Candidatus Nitrosotenuis sp. | reverse complement strand
CCATGGTTTACTATTTTACTATACCTGATTGGCGAATAAATCCTACGGAAACGTTATCTTTAATGAGCACAAAGTCGACATAATTTGAAAAAGCTGACACTGTTGGGGGCACTTGGATTACTACTAGTTCCATTGTTTGGCGACGCAAGCGCAGCAAATCCGAATCTGTACGTATCAGCGGAAAACTCGTATTATAACAACCATTTTGCAGGCTCGATGGTAATAGAGGTGCTAGTCAACGATCCGGCCATTTCTGACACATCTGTCGGAAAGGGAGAGCCGGATGTCACAATTAACGGAAATAATCTCAGAATGGTTCAGGCAACCGACGGAAGATGGTACGGATACTTTGCAAATCTGGATAGGGCAAAGACCGCAGACCAAATTGCGTTTGACACAGGGGTATCAGGAGTGGGCCTCGACTTTGGGGTGTTCTGTGGCAAGGACACCACGGCGTTTGGGCCGTCGTTTTCAGAGTCTGATGGAATCGCAATCCCGAGATCCACTGGGGTGACGGGGGCAACCAACGGAAACTCCGCATTTGGCACATGCACCGGAACGCCGTCAGGCTCGGTAATCAACAACGTGGTCCGCAATCCAAAATCAATAAACCAGAACTCCGCCATTTCAGTAGGGCAGATAGGCCTCAACGCAAACGCATGGCCGTTAATTCAACTATACTCATTTAACAACGATGTCGTCATACAATACAACGGAGCTGGTGGGACACAGCAGACTACGCTGCAGTATGATGATGTTCCAAACATAGCGATGAGCCTTGACAGGGAGAACTACCCGCCTAACTCCCATGTCTTTGTAACTATCAAGGACATGCAGCTAAACCAGGATCCGACGGCAAGGGATTCTTGGACCTTCAACATCGGTTCGACGCAGACTACGTTCTATGCTGCCTTTAATGAAAACGGAGCAAACGCAGCAACTGGCGGTGCAGGCCTGACAAACCTCCTCTCAAAACTCTCAAGTCTCGGATTCGAAAGCAACGGCAAGCTCACACTTACACTGGGCCAAGTAGCAGAGCTCAAGGCAAACGGATACCAAACAGCGACTGCCACTGACGGAACCACGACATTCACACAAATTGTGACGTTTGTCGAGTCGCAGCCAAACTCTGGCACGTTTGAGAACTTTGACTTTGGAGACCTGTCAAACATAAAGGTAAAGTCAGATGCCCCGCGCGGCCAATCAGCCTTCATTGAATACAACTCAAAGTCCCTCTCGATTGTCTCGGGCTTGAGCACCGCAAGCGTAAACCTTGGCACGACACAGCCAGTTTCGGGGCAAAAAGTCCCAGTAACCGTAGTGGACTCTGATCAAAACATAAACTCTGGCACAAAGGACCGCCTCGAGGTCTTTAGGAGCTCGGTAATAATCCCGTCTCTGACAATCGGAAGCCCTGCAACGCTGGAAAGTGCAGGAAGTGTAAAAATCTACAACTCCACCGACGCACTTACAGCAGGCACGTCAATTACATCATCAGTCAATGACACAAACTCCGACCGACTCTTCATAGACACGAGATCCCCGGTGGCAAACCAGATCTTTGAGAAAATCTCTTTGAACTTTGGCGTCACTGCAACAACTCTGCAGAATCTGCTGATAAGAACCAGTTCAGGGGACAGCGGAACAAACTGGGTAAACTATGATTTCAGATCTCTTGAAAAACAGCTGAGCATCACGGATTATTCCGATACTATATTACAGCTGTATTTTGGACTCACTGACCCGACACCTGTAACTCTGGTCAGTGCGGCAAACATGACAGGCTCACAGGGGCTGATACAAATTCCAAATGCTGCAGTAACTGCAATTGGCTCAGAATCAGGAACCGCGTTTTTGGTTATCAATTTCGATTCCTCAAACAACTCTGTGCCGCAGGGGACGATATCTTCTGAAACCGACAGACAGCCGATAGTCTTTGATCTATTCTCATTTGGCAAAAAAAGCGGCAATGACATTAACAACGCAATTTACAGATTCGAGCTACAAGAAACATCATCAAACTCTGCAACGTTCACAGGTACACTAGAGTACACCATCGCAAACCAGCTTAACCAGTTCGACGCAAATCTGATAAAAACAATGCGACCAATAGATGATGATGTCAAGTTCTTTGTGAACCAGAGGCTCATCGATGAACAAGGGATCAACATATCATATTCTGACGTGGCAGATATCGGCCTGACAAAAGGGACGTCATCAAAAACCGACATTAGGACGCATTCCGGTGGAGTGTCACTAAACTCCAAAACATTCAGGTTCGGCCATCCAGTCACCGTGATTCTAAACGATCCAGACCTTAACATCAAGCACGACACAATAGACATCTATTCCGTAATTAACAATCCGGCATCGTCAAACGTGGATACAGTAGGCGATGCGAGCGGGGGGATACTACTCGAGGTGCTAATCAAGGACATCAGGTACAAGCGCTGCACCATAAACTCAGTCGAGACACCAGGCCTTGCTGGCTCTGGCTTTAGCCTGGTTGAAACTGGACCTAACACAGGAAGGTTTGAGGGAGTCTTCAAGATGCCATCACAGATATGCAGCAGAGACGGAACAAAACTAATCTCGTCAGCAGGCGGAACTGTTGATCTAAAATATCATGACTTTAGGGATTCATCAGGCCAGAAAAACATATTCGGCCCATCACAGGTAAGCTCAAAACCAAGTGCATCATCTGGTACTGCAAAAACTACACAAAGCTCAGTCATAGGCCAAATCACAGCGAAGGTTGTTTCAAAAGCGTTCACTCTCCCGGACAACGGCAAAACAAAGGACATAACGCTGACGGGCAAAGTGCCAAACTACAAATCTGGAACCAAGATCAAGTTTGATCTGACGGATCCTAAAGGCAAGAAAAATACGTTTTACGCATTTGCCACAAAGCAGGGAACCTACAAGGCCATATTTACAATAAAGCACAACTCGCTTACTGGCAGCTATTCTGTAGATATCAGCTATCAAAAATACGATCCGGCCAAGATCTCGTTCGTTGTTAATGAAAAAATCAGCAAAAAATAAAACAAATCTGAAAAAAACGATTGAAATTATGTGGTCAAAAAAGGTTCAAGAAAGGCATAATCAAGTCAATTTTTCTTTTATAGAATACATAAATACCCTGAACTGTTGTATGTGCCTAGAAATGAGAGGAGCTGGAAGTACAGTACTAGTATTTTTATCGCTTATTGTTTTGTCAGTGGGTCTTACATCTGTTTATGCACAAGACTCTAGTCAAATCCCGCCACTTTCAATCGCGACAGAACTCCCTCTATATGATCAGGGAGATGCAGTAGTCTTTAGCGGCAAAGTAAAGACGCTGGTCGAAAACAACAATCAGGACATCACGCTTAGAGTGACAGGCCCGCTTGTTAACGGCACCTCAAGTAACATTGTCCAGGTAAAACAAATCAAGCCGCAACTTGACGGCTCCTTTGAGGGCAATTTTGTCGTGAGCGGCCCACTCTGGCAGAAAAAGGGAGACTACAAAATCATAGTTAATTACGGTCCTCAAAAGGCAGAAACCACGTTCTTTTACAACGGCGGCTCCGGTGCCGTCGACATTGACGTTCCACCACCACCACCACCACCAACATGCGGCGAAGGCGAGATACTCAAGGACAACCAGTGTGTTCCATTTAAGGAAGAGCCAAAGTGCGGACCAGGAACCGTGCTTGATCCTGTAACGGGAACATGTGTGGTTGAAGGAGGGGTAGAATGCCCACCAGGGGAGACTCTGGTTAACGGTCAGTGCATTCCAGAAGAGCCCACCGGTGAAACAGGGCCAGTATGCGGCACAGGTACACACGCCGAGAACGGAATCTGTGTTCCAGACAAGGCTGGCAAACCAGTTGGTCAGTGTGCAATAGCAACAGCAGCATTCGGCTCTGAGCTGGCACCGCAAGTGCAACTGCTCAGAGAGGTAAGAGATAACGTACTGTTCAGCACTAGCTCCGGAACAAGCTTCATGAGTGCGTTCAACGCAGTCTATTACACCTTCAGCCCGACAGTGGCCGACTGGGAGAGGCAAAGCCCGGCATTCAAGGAAATAGTAAAGACTGCAATCACTCCAATGTTGTCGACGCTGTCGATACTCAACTATGTCGACATTGATTCAGAGCAAGAGATGATGGGATACGGCATCGGAATAATGCTGCTGAACATCGGCATGTACTTTGTCGTACCGGCACTGGTACTAGTCAAAGTCAGAGGCCTAATCAAAAAACACCTCTAGGATTATATCCTCTTTTACCAGTCAGAGTTCATGCACGTTGAATACGAAGAGTTCGATTCCATCACTGACGTTTTTGCATACATGGCAGCAGTAATGCCACCAATGAAAAATACTATGCCGATAAACTACTACAAGGGCTATGTCTTTGCATTCATTCCACTAACTCACAGCAACGACGACGTCTACCTGATGATATACACAAAGGCCGCACTTGACGGGAAAATTCTCGAGTTTGACATAAACGCAAACTCGTATCGAAAGGTGAACGCGATAGAGCGTGCAGACAAGACCTACTTTATCGTAATCACGCCAAAAAGAAACACGCTTGCGGACGAAGCAATAAAAAAACTCTAGTTATCTGGTATATGTTGGAACAGCAACGGATCTGCTTCTTGCGTATTTTTCTACAATGTCCTCTGGCATCTTGCCGTTGAAGAGATCCTTGCAGAGGCCACGCAAGTATCGCATGATCGCCCAAGTTCCTGCCTTTATCAGGCCGTACATGAAAATTTTCATAGGAGGGCCATATGTCTTGTTTCTGAGTATTATGGGGACAATATCGTTTATGACGCGCATGTTGTTCTCCCAGCACCTCCAGAACAGTGTGAACTGCGACTCGTTAAGATTTCCAAAGTGCATCGAGTTCTTTTCAGAAAAGTCTTGATACAAAAGAGGCGCAACCAATCCCCTGAATCCTGTCTTTCTAAAGTCCTCGATTAGGTCAATGGTATACTGGGTTTCGTCCGGAGTCTCGTCAGGCCATCCTATGATCAGCGTAGCTGCCGGGAACCAGTGGTTTTCGTTCATGACCCTGGCGCCTTCGCGCACGACCCAGCCCCACTCGTCAGTCGAGAACGGCTTTGTCTTTACACCGAGATGCTTTTTGACCATTCTTGGGGCAACGGTCTCTATTCCGAGGTTTGTCGCAAGCCACCTTCCGGTGGTGTGCATGTTGTTTATCTCAGACATTTTCTTTAGGAGATCCGGATCTGCAGCAACTGCGGAAAATGTCATGTGCGTAGTTCCGACAAAGTTTGCGCCCAGTGACTTTAGGCCGCGCCACAGCTCAGTGATTGCGTCGCGGTTTGGCTGAAAGTCCTTGTTTTCACATCCATAGAGCAGCATCTCGTCTGAGTGAAGCCAAATCGAATCAAATCCATAGTCCAAGTTTATCTTTGCCTCGTGCTGGAGCCTTTCGAGTGGCAGGTCCTTTTTGGATCTCTTGTTCACGTCACAAAAGTCACAGCCCCTTCCGCACCCACGCATCGCCTCGATTAGCGAGTTGACGGTAGGGCCCTCGATAATTGGAATGTTCTGTATGTTTTTGACAAAGCAGTGCATGAGTTCAGGCGCATCGCCCCTTTCCAAGTCCTTGAAAAGATCCAGCGCTAGCTCGTCTGCCTCGCCTACCACTACAGTATCAATTCCGTGAATTTTCATTCGGTCTGTCTTTGCAAGCTCCCATGCCCCGTTTCCGCCAACAACCACCTTGAAATTATATTTCTTCTTGAGCTGAATAATATCTGCGCACATTCGTTTGAACTTCATTGCTACATATGATAATTTTTCAGGCGACATGGTGGTAGTTACAGGTGCCATTCCTAGCGGATCCATGACGTTTACTCCAACTACCTTTGTGTCAGGGCCGATTGATTTTGCCAAGTAGTCTGGGTTTGCAACAAAGACCTCGTCTCTTCTGTATCCCTGGAGCAGCGCACTTTCCACTCTTCGCAGTCCGACCTGGGCTACTTTTGCCTCTCCCGTGACGGGATCTGTCTCGACTGCGGGGCAAAACACCTTGTCAAAGACCCATTCAGGTAAGAGCTCGTATGGGCCGCACGCTATGAACCCATAAAGAAAATTGCCACGATAATTTGTCATCAAACTGCGGTCTGCAGTAAGAACTATCCTTTTGCCAGCCAATCATTCTAAGACTTGTCATATGGTATAAATTATTTTCTGACTGTTTTTTTCAAACTTAAATCATGATAAATTCTAGTCTAAGAAGTGAAAGAAGTAGCAGAGCCTAGGCACTTGGAGCCGCATCTCTCAGAGTCGAGCGGAGTTCGGGACTTTGTCTTTGGTTTTGGAGACGGAATAAACACATCGCTTGGAATTGCGGCAGGAGTGGGAGGCGCGGACGTATCATCAAATATCATAATTTTAGCGGCACTTGTGGGAATGTTTACAGGCGCAAAGGCAATGGCAGTCCAAAACTATCTTGCAGTAAAGGCGCAGCGCGAGCTGCTAAAATCCGAAATTGCAAGAGAGGAATGGGAAATCGAAAACAAGCCGGATATAGAACGGCAGGAAATCGAGGAAATCTACAAGGCAAAGGGATTCTCGGGTGAAGAGCTAGAGATGGTTGTAAACAAGATAACGTCGGACAAAAAAGTCTGGCTAGATACCATGCTTACAGAGGAGCTCAAGCTGAACATCGAGGTTCTTGGCAACCCGCTAAAGAGCGCGTTTAGGATGTTTGGGGCGTTCCTGCTTGGGGGGATACTGCCGATAATTCCGTTCTTCTTTTTGCACGGGTATGTTCCACTAATAATTGCAGTTGGGATCAGCTTGTCTACATCGTTTGCGGTTGGTGCAGTAAAATCAAGGCTTGCGCAAACCAGCATCATCAAGGGAGGCCTTGAGATGGCAGGCCTTGGCACGGGGA
>CAZETC010000015.1:10382-19746 GCA_964515435.1 uncultured Candidatus Nitrosotenuis sp. | reverse complement strand
TTACTACAGAAGAACAAATAAAACTGATGAGCTACCTGTACTAGATTTATCGGTGTAATGACATGAGCGAAGTAAAAAACAAAATTGAATTCAAGATGCTAGACTATGAAAGGGTCGGAAATGATTTTGTCGCGTTCAAGCTAGAGGATGGCACACTGGTTAAGGTCAAAGTGGATCTTGACAGAGCCGGAATCGCGACAAACCACAAAAATGCTGACGGCACACCACATTACGCAATAAACACCTCGGTAAAGCTGACGATAATTCCAAACGAGAGAAAGTTCTCTGTAGAAAAAAACCCAAAAGACAAACAACCGCCGCCACCTGGACAAATGTTTAGCTAGACCAGTAGAAGAATACTAAAAAATAGGAAATACGTCAACTCTGTTGGCGTTTACGACTTTTATCGTCGTCGCTTTTTAGCAGGAGCTTTACGCCTTGCGGCTTTTCGCTTTGATGCTTTACGTTTTGGTGCTTTACGTTTTGGCGCTTTTCGCTTTGGTGCTGAGCGCTTTTTTGCTTTAGCTTTTGATTTTCGCTTAGCCATTACAAAAATTAACTTTTACTTGTTTTTCTATAGTAAGACTAAATAAAATTACACTAACTGATTACAAATAATACACGATTTTTTTGCAGAAATTTTTTTTGATCGCAAAATTTTTCAATAAACGCTCTCAGCTGAGGGACGCTTTCCTTGTAGCCAGCTTGTGTGACCGCAAATCGTGCACTTGTACTGTCTCCTACGCTTGTAAGTTGCGTTTTGTGGGAGAAAAACGATCTCTTGAACAGTCTTTGCCATGCAGAACTTGCACCAGCGATTCTCAGTTTCGTGATCCATGTTTGATAAATTTCCTAGCGCGATTTGATTATTGTTAGCACATCCTCATCTTCCAAGACGTGTTGGAGGCCGACCCGTTGTCCACCAAACTTGACGCTTTTGCCCCATACCAGCCCGTAACGAAATTCCTTTTTCATGCTCCTGTGTAGCTTGTTGCAAACGTCTTCGACTGTCGACCTTCTCCGAATTATTAGCGGTTCCTTGTAGTCCGTTTCTCCGCCCTTGGGGCGCATGTAGAGCCTGATAAAGTCGAGCTTTTCATAGATTTTTTCTTTTACCAAGTCTATGTTTATTCCCGAATCTGCAGAGACTGGTATCACTTCGGATTTCACTTTTGTCTGCACCTCTTTTACAAACTTTGGGTCGACTAGGTCTATCTTGTTGAGAATGGTAATGGACTCGGCATAATTCTTGTCACCTGTAAGATAGTCCACCAACTGCTCTGACGTGATGTCTTCTCTTATCACCACGCGAGCACTTGTCATTCCGTACAGGTGCAGTATTTCTTTTAGGAGTTTTTCTGAAAGCGAGACAAGCTTTGCCTGCTGGGCCACGGCTATCCCACCGGTGGTGGCTTTTTCTATGGTTATGTTTGGGGGTTTTTGATCAAGCCTTATGCCGATGTTGCTGAGCTCAGTTCTTAGCACCGACTCGTGGTACGGCTGAAATACGTCTAAAATCAGAATCACCAAATCCGCACTTCGTGCAACTGAAAGGATCCTTTTACCAAGTCCTTTGCCTTTTGATGCGCCCTCTATTATTCCGGGCAAATCGAGCACCTGGATCCTTGCGCCCCTGTAATCTAGAATTCCTGGCACCACTGTGAGGGTGGTGAATCGGTATGCTGCAACTGCCGACCTTGATCCAGTTATCCTGTTTAGGAGGGTGGATTTTCCAACGCTTGGCAGGCCGATAAAGACAACTGTAGCATCACCTGTCTTTCTGACGTCAAACCCTTCGCTGCTAATGCCGCTTTTTTTTGATTGGGTTTTTTCCTGCTCTCTTTTCAGCTTGGCAATTTTTGCTTTGAGCAGTCCTATGTGATGCTCTGTCGCTTTGTTTATCTGAGTTTTGTGTATCTCGTCTTGTATGGCCTTTATTTTTTCAGGAATTCCCATTTACTGATCGATTTGATTTTCTTAATAAAATCTTATTTGATTTTTATCTGGGTACGTGGCAGTAACAGAATGAAGCGGAAAACCTTCGCAGTTGACATCGATGGGACAATAACTGAAAACGGAGGGGGAAGAATTCATCTCGGCGCGTTCAGCTCGCTGCGCCACATGCGGAAACTGGGACACAACGTGATTCTGGTCTCAGGAAGATCCTCAGTAGAAGGATATCTGCTGTCTGTGTATGGCGGCCTAAACACGATAGCTGTTGGAGAAAACGGGGGCTGCATAACACATGGCGCAAACGATCACATTCTCCTTGGGGACAAGACAAAATGTATCGATGCGCTGCAACTGATACGCTCAAAACTAAGTAGTGTGAAGGAAAAACCGGTGTTTCCACGAATGACCGAGGTTGTACTCGAAAGGACGTTTGACATCGAGGACGCAAAAAAAATCGTAGGCGCAAACGGACTCGACGTCGTGCTATCTGACAGCCAATATGCAATTCACATAAACTCTTCTGGAATAAACAAGGCGTATGGCTTCAAACACGTGATGAAAATGCTTGACATTAATCCGCAAGATGTGATATCTATTGGCGACAGCGATACCGATGTGCCTCTCTTTAAGCTAGCAGGTATGAGCGTGGCAGTTGGAAACGCATCAGAGGGCGTCAAGTCAAATGCGACAATGTCTGTTCGCGCGCATGCCGGCGACGGAGTCATCGAGGCCTTGGACAAGTTAGCGCCAACACTCTCGGAGATGTAGCAATTGGGCTTTAGAATCCTGCTTGAGGAGATCCAAGAAAACCTTGCAACAATAATGGGCGAAGAGGGAATCCAGAGGCTAGGCTTTGTGCTAGAACCTGCCAAGGAGGGCTTTGGGGACATCACCTGTAACGTAGCATTCATGGCGGCAAAAACTCTGAAGAAAAAGCCAAACGAGGTCGCAAAACTGATCGCAGAAAAATACTCGCGGTTCCTTGGCGGCCTAGTCGAAAAAGTCGAGGCGCACCAATCTGGCTATCTGAATTTTTATGCAAATACATCGCTGCTTTGTAAAATGATAATCACGACATCGCAGAAAGACAACTATGGAACCATTGACATCGGAAAAAAGTCAACAGTCGTAGTAGAGCACACCAGCGTAAACCCGAACAAGGCGCTCCATATAGGGCACGTAAGAAACGTGGTCGTGGGGGACTCGATTGCAAGAATTCTTGCAAAGGCAAACTATGGCGTTAAGGTTCTCAACTATGTAGATGACTCTGGGCTCCAGGTGGCAGATATACTGGTCGGGTTTAGAAATCTGGGCTTTTCTGAGGCTCCGCCAGACGGGCAAAAATTTGATCAATATTGCGGTGATGTGGTTTATGTCAAGACCACGGAAAAATATTCGACTGATCCCAAACTGGAGCAGATTCGAAACCAGGTACTAAAGGATCTGGAGGACGGAAGCTCCGAAATGGCAAAATTTTCGCACAAAATAACTGCAAGGGTTCTAGCGGATCAGCTCAAGACATGCTGGCGACTCGGGGCTTATTATGACTGCCTGAATTTCGAATCGGAGATAGTGCACTCTGGACTCTGGCCGATCGCGTTTGAAAAACTAAAGCAAATGAACCTAGTAAGACATGAGAAAGAAGGAAAGAACAAGGACTGTTGGGTAATCCCATCCGAAGATGAAGACAAGGTACTCGTGCGCAGCAACGGCACTGCAACGTACATTGCAAAAGACATCCCATACGCAGCATGGAAGCTCGGGCTGCTTGACGATCCATTCCGTTACAAAAAATACGCAATCCAGGAAAACAAGAAGATTCTCTGGCAGACGACTCTTGAAAAAACCGACGAGCCGCGACGGGATTTTTCTGCAGACATGGTCATCACGGTAATCGACTCGCGTCAGGCACGACTCCAGAACATAATAACAAAGCTCATCTCGAAATTTGCATCTGAGAAAAAATCCTATATACACCTAAGCTACGAGTCCGTGACTCTAAGCTCTGATACTGCAAAGCAGCTGGGATTAGAAACGCAAGGCAAAAGCGCGCAAATGTCTGGTAGAAAAGGGCTTTACGTAAACGCAGACTCGGTTCTTGACTCTCTTGAGCAAAAAACACTACAGGAAACAAAAAAACGAAATCCAAACATGCAGGACTCTGAGCTATCAAACATTGCAACAAGAGTGGCAGTTGCAACCCTGAGATATGAAATGGTAAAGCAAGACCTCGACAAGATAATCACGTTTGACACCACAAAATCACTTAGCCTGGAGGGCGATACTGCCTCATACATCCAATATGCATACGTAAGGGCAATGCGAATATCTGAAAAATCCGGCACCACGCCAAACTTTGACGCGTCATATGATCTGCTTGTCAGCCCGTACGAGTCAAGCCTTGCAAAACTGATTGGCAAATTTGATCTGAGTGTCCAGGATGCCGCAAACAATCTCTCACCAAAGGTAATCGCAAAATATTGCTACTCTCTTGCAGTTTCGTTTAATGCGTTTTATGAGCATGTCCGGGTTCTGGACATAGAAGACAAGAAACTGCTTGGTGCAAGGCTGTGCTTGGTTTACGCCTTTACGTCGTGTCTTGAAAAGTCGTTAGCGCTAATAGGAATCGAAGTTCCTTCGCGAATGTAATCGTGTTTGCTTAAAGCAAACAAACTATTGGATAATACATCTTAACAAAGAAAATGCGTATGAGTGCTCTCTGTGGCGGTGGACTACACGGTTAGCGTCATAGTGATAGACGACAGTGTTGACGCTGTAGAAGTTTTTTGCGAATACCTTGGCATCAAAAACATCACTGTCTTGGGATGTGGCTATAGTGGAAAGGACGCAGTCGAACTTTATGAAAAACTAATGCCAGACATAGTGCTCTTGGACATACTGATGCCACAGTATAACGGGTTTTATGCACTTGAGAACATCAAAAAGATCAACCCTGAAGCCAAGGTAATCATGATCACTGGTGATCCCACATATGATGCGGAGCGGTTGATGAAACTCAAAGCGTCCGCAGTAATCTCCAAGCCGTACGAAATAGATAGCGCAATAGACATAATCCACAAGGTGCACAATGGCATGAATATGATTCCCTAGTGAACACAAGGTTCTGTAAACTTGTCAGGTGTTTTTCAACCGACAGGCTAACTGAGCTGCATCGACTTTGAGGATTGCTTCTTTCGAAGGTTCCTCTCCCATTGCTTCATTTGCAGCACCGTCAGGCACGACCTTCATGCCTACAGCCAGACCAATTGCAAGAATGTTTCTGGCAGCGTTGACATCCCTGTCAACAGATTTTTTACAGCTTGGACAAAACAACGTTCGGTGCTCTTCGGGTACCGTCTTCGACCCACATACCGCACACTTTGTGCTAGTTCCAGCCGCTCTTACGTATTTTATGGGCAACCCGAGCCATCTTGCCTTGTACTCGATCTGCCTTTGTAATTCATAGAATGACCACAAATTCATCTTACCTCTGAATCTTTTTCCCTGTCCGTTCCATTTTCTGTATAATTTTCTGATTCCTTTGATGTTCTCCATAACAATACCGTCGTAAACTGTGATAGTCCCGTTGATATCACATGTTGTGGTATTGTTCAGATTCCGGTCAATGCCTGTAAAACCTGACGGATTCTGTTCTGCGACCTGTTTTGAGTATGATATGATGAGTTTGTTTTCAGTGAGTGTGATTGAGCCTAGTTTGGAGCCCTTGAGCTGTTCTACAACATAACGATTAAGCCTGATTATTATGTGCTCTTTTGGTTTGATGGGAATTCTGGCCGCATCATTTTCTATTTTGTATGACTGGTTGTCCAAAATCAGGTGGTTTTTCCAAACGTATGGTATTTTTGCATCTGGTTTTTTCCTGCTGATTTTTTTGTATAGTTTGAGCTTTGAGGCAGCACACTCCAAAGCACCGTAGACATATTTCGAATAAAACTCCGATCTGAGTCTGTAGTATGCCTCGTAGTGGAGCTTGATCTTCGATGTGATGCGCTTTTCTATGCCTATTCTAATTCCCTCGTTTGCACAGAACCGAAAATAACCAAAAACCGGATCTAGTTCAGATTTTTTATCATGGTACTGCCAAACTGATTTTGTGACAAGCAACGAGTGAATTAGACGATATAACGGGATATGCTTGTGGTTATTATGATATTACCTACACACGATGTTTACAGAGTGAACACAATAAACACTATATTTTGGTCTGGTTTTTGATATACCATGAAGATACTCTTGGCTGACGACGAGTCTGACCTACTCTCGCAATACCGGACCATTCTTGAGGACCGGAAACACACGGTCGTTACCTCCAACGACGGTGGGGTGTGCGTAAATTTGTATACAGAACAGTTTCGAAAATACCGGGAGAATGCCTTTGATGCGGTGGTCCTAGATTATTCAATGCCAGTTATGAATGGTCTTGATGCCGCAAAAGAAATACTAAAACTAAATCCATCTCAGAGAATAATATTTGCTTCCGCATATGTGAAAGAGACGCTAGTCGACTCGATTAAAAACCTCAAGCAGATTGTCGAGCTGCTGCAAAAACCGTTCCGGCTGCAGGATCTCGTTGACACATTAGAGGACAAGGGCATCTACGAGGAGCTTGCAAAGCTAAACGTAAACATTGAGAACCTAAGAGACATAAACCCGACACACGCTCAGGTCAGAGATTATCTCGCGGCTCTAAGAAAAATCCAAAAAGCAAAAACCTTCTAGATAGGTTATTATCTGAAGTGCCTAGTGCCGAATCATATGGCCAAGATAAAGAACAACTCATACGTTCTGTTTTTCTACAACGATTCTAAAAAATGGCTCAACAAAATATCAAAGGAACAAGCACTACACACCCATGTCGGAGTAATAAAACACAAAGACGCAATCGGCAAGGAGTTTGGAACCAGAATTCGAACAAATAAGGACAAGTACGTCTATCTTTTGGAACCGACGGTTCATGATTTTGTGATGAAAAGCCAGCACGGTACACAGATAGTCTATCCAAAGGACTTTGGCTACATCGGGGCAAGGTCGGGCCTGCAAAGCGGCCAGACAGTAGTCGAAATAGGTACTGGCAGCGGCGCACTTACTACGTTTATGGCAAGTATAGTCAAGCCTCGCGGGCACGTCCATACATTCGACGTGGAGCCGCAATTCATGGAGATTGCCAAAAAAAACATCACGCGCGCCGGCATGCTCAAGTATGTTACCATGAATGAATTTGACATCAAGACTGCAAAAAAGATGCCAATAGAGGAAGCTGATCTTGCTGTAATTGATCTTGGTGATCCGTGGACAGTTGTACCACAAGCGCGTAAAATGCTCAAGGGCAGCGGCGCGTTTGTCGCAATCTGCCCAACTATGAACCAGCTTGAAAAGCTGGTGATGTCGCTGGTTGAAAACGAGTTTACTGACATCGAATGCAGCGAGCACATCTTGCGAACTATAGATGCAAGGGAGGGAAAGACGAGGCATTCTTTTTACGGAATTGGACATACGACATATGTGGCGTTTGCAAGAAAAGCGTTTTTTGACAGAAAGGGCTCCGCATAATCCATACAACCAAATAAGAGAATTTATCAATACATGATTCATCCTAGAATCGTGGCGCAAAAACTATCGGCAATGCTGGTAAGAAAATTCATACCTCCAAGAAAGCCAGACTCACGAAAAGGGCAAAACGGCAAAGTCCTGATAGTCGGGGGCAGCTATATGTATCATGGAGCACCTGTCCTTGCATCCCTTTCTGCGTTAAGATCAGGAGTCGATTTGGTTTACACATGTGTTCCAAAAATAATTTCTTCGTCCGTCCGAGCAATTTCCCCAAACTTGATAGTAGTTCCAATGGTGGACGCCAAGCTCACGCGAGGCGCCATAAACAAGCTCCTAGGGCAGATCCCGCAAGATCTGGACTCTGCAACAATTGGCATGGGACTCGCAGTAGCAGACCAAGAAGCGCTCAAAAACCTGATAAAATCACTCATTTCGCAGGACGTAAGAATCTCCCTTGACGCAAGCGCCCTTGTTAACTATGTCCTGCCGCTGTTACCAGGCAAAAACGTCGTACTTACGCCGCACGCCGGAGAGTTCAAAAGAATGTTCGGAGTCGCACCACCAACATCCATAACACAAAGGGTTTCACTCGTGTCAAAACTAGCTAAAGAACATTCTGTCACTATACTCCTCAAGGGCAGCACCGACGTGGTATCTGACGGCAAACAATCCTACATAAATCCAAAAAACCTGGCAGCCATGACAGTTGGTGGGACTGGTGATGTACTTTCTGGAATTGTGGCAGGAATGCTTGCAAAAAACAGGAAACCGCTCGAGTCTGCTGCTGCGGCTGCGTTCATCAATGGTCTTGCAGGAAGACTGGCACAAAAAAAGAACGGTCTTCACATGATGGCAACAGATCTTGTAGATTCAATCCCGTCCGTGATGAAACCATTTGACAAAGTGACACGATGAACAAAGTCCTAATGCACGTGGATAAGAACATGGGCAGCCTTGTATCTGATCTCCAAACCCTGATACAGCAGCCAAGTGTCTCTGCAAAAAATGAGGGAATAGAACAATGCGCAGTCCTTGTAAGCAGGATGCTCAAAAAGGCCGGAATCTCGACACAGATTCTTATGTTGAAGGGTGTCGCACCGCTAGTCTACGGCGAGGTAAGATCAAAGAAAAACCCAAACAAGACACTGCTTTTCTACAACCATTATGATGTGCAGCCAGTAGAGCCAGTTGAGCTATGGGATGATGATCCGTTTAGCGGCAAAATAAGGGGCAACAAGATATTTGGACGTGGTTCGGCTGACGACAAGGGCGAGCTGGTAACAAGAATAAAGGCAGTCGAGGCGTTCCTAAAACAAACAGGTGATGTCCCGTGCAACATCAAGTTTGTAATCGAAGGCGAAGAAGAGGTCGGCAGCACTAACATCGGGCGCTACCTGAAAAAATTTAGAAAAAAATTTGCGTGCGATGGCGTAATCTGGGAGTTTGGCTACGTTGACTCGAAAAATCGCCCGATAATCGGCCTTGGCATGAAGGGGCTGCTCTATGTGGAGTTGTCCGCAAAGGAATCAATACGCGACGCTCATTCCAGTCTTGCAGTAATCATCAAAAATCCAGCATGGCGTCTGGTCGAGGCGCTAAGTACGCTCCGAGATGGTTCGGGCAAAATTCTCATCAAAGATTGGTACCGAGATGTCGCGCCGTTCACAAAACCTGATCTGACTCTGCTAGGCAAGGAGCCGTTTGATGAAAAAGGATTCAAGGAAGAATACAAAATATCAGAGTTTGTAAACGGAAAAAAAGGGCTTGACGTGAAAAAGGCACTGGCAGGTGACCCAACATGCAACATCGCAGGACTGGTGTCTGGGTATGTGATGGAGGG
>CAZETC010000015.1:7083-10372 GCA_964515435.1 uncultured Candidatus Nitrosotenuis sp. | reverse complement strand
TAGGCTAGTGCCAAAAATGGATCCAAAAAAACAACTAGCAAGGCTGAGGTCGCACCTAAAACAAAAGGGCTTTTCTGACATCAAAGTCAAGGTGTACCACGGCGAGGCCGCCGCGCGAACAAGCCCGGACGATCCATTTGTCTCCAGAGTAAAATCCGCAGCGCAAGAATCCTTTGGCGATTACGTAGTGAATATCTCAAATGCTGGAACAGGACCAATGCACTCGTTTGTGGACGTGCTAGGGGCCCCATGCGTCTCGATCGGATCTACTTACGTGTTTGCAAGGATACACTCTCCAAACGAGTTTGCAAGAATAGACCTGCTGAAAAAGACAACAAAATGCATGTGCCTTATCATCTCCAAGTTTTCAAGCTAGTCGTACGCGTAAACTCGGCGGAAAAAACTTGGCACTGTCAGCATTAGATTGTTCATTGCTAACTCACCACAATCAGCTTGGCATCTTTTGAC
The DNA here is from genome assembly GCA_964515435.1 of uncultured Candidatus Nitrosotenuis sp. Classification (GTDB taxonomy): domain Archaea; phylum Thermoproteota; class Nitrososphaeria; order Nitrososphaerales; family Nitrosopumilaceae; genus Nitrosotenuis. The sequence continues at coordinate 9,904 of CAZETC010000015.1, read as the reverse complement.
TGCTTCATTGCTTCATCTTGTGGCGCGTTTGGCCCGTGCCGCAGGCCCCGAACATGTTCACAAGGACTGATACTTTCAGTTTCTTGTATAATTGGGATTGAGATAGAACTAGAAGTAATCGTTACTGCACCAGTCGTCATTTAATTTAATGACCTGGTTATTATGTAATAACTAATGGAAGGTTTACGAGCACCAAAGACTTTAATGTACTTCAAAGGCAAGTCAAACAATGTCGATGTACATGCCGGGCGCAACAGCCGTCGGAATCACCTTTGATGACGGCGTAGTCTTTGCAAGCGAAAAAAGGATAGCCTATGGGAACTTTCTTGTCAGCAAGACCACGAAAAAGACATTCCCACTGACCGATAAGGTCGGAGCTACGATAGCAGGTCTTGTCGCAGACATGCAAATTCTAGTATTGCAGATTAAAGCGCTGACAAAGATCCGCAAAATGGAGCTAAAACGCGACGTTCCGCCAAACTCTGTGGCAAAGATGATGTCAAATTTGATGTATGAGAGAAGGTTCTTTCCGTTTCTGACTCAGATTATAGTCGGGGGAATAGTTGACAAGCCAGCAATATACACGCTTGATCCTCTGGGATCCGTTCTGCCAGATGATTATGCGGCAGTGGGAACAGGTGCAGAAATGGCGCTCGGAGTATTGGACCAGCAGTTCAAGCTTGGCATGAAGGAAAAGGAGGCAGTAGACCTGGCAGTAAAATCAGTAAAGGCAGCAACGATGCGAGACTCATTTTCAGGCGACGGAATCGACGTCCTGGTAATAACCAAGGACGGCACAAAAGAGTTCACAGAGAAATTATAAGAAATATGTCTGCAGACCTGTTTTAGGGGGGAGGTAGCGGCGCCGTTGAGTTTGTCTTGTTATTAGAACGTGTTTCTGATGTCATGCTCTCGAATCTGGCAGGAATTTGTAACAGTTTTTTACTTTCAAGTTGTTTATCGTTACAAATCAGAAATTTTTTCTAGATGGTTTATCCCTAAAACAGCAGGGCTAATATCAGGAGCATGGCAAGACTCGGTAACAATCCAAGCTCTATCATTAGTAAGAAGTTATTTTGTAACTTTTTTTTCTGCTTTCTGATCTTTAGTATTTCAAAAGATACGACATTCTGTTTTTGGATCAGGAGTTGCGCATCAATATGATGTGCTGTCACATCATTGGGATCAGATGTATTCTTTTTAATTTCTAGTAATTCCAACTGTTTTGTTATTTGAGCAAGGTCGTTTGTCAGAAATTCTAATTGCTCATCTAATTCTTCTATTGAATCTTTTTTCATAAATGGACGAATAAACACGATTAACCCACCTAGCTTAACACTGAGATTAGATCGTACGGCGTGAATATCTGATCTGCAGTCATCACATACGGATGTTTTGTAGTCAACATCAATTTGCATAGAACGGGGATTGATAGGTCACCGCGTGTGATGGTTGCCTCATATGGTTTGAGATCGGATACTTTCTGTTCTAATATCTCAGATATTTTGTGCGAATTATTAATTTCATTTTGAATTTTTTCTAGAATAATAACACCTGTAATCACAGATGGAGTGTTTTTTACTGCAATGTCATTTACGTTAGCATCCAGCATGGTCTGTATTAGCATACGAATGGTATCATCGTTTGTACAAAATACTGTGTTATTTTTTTGAATTTGCGATATTGTTACCTCGGTATCACACATTAGTCCAAGCTCGATAATTCTTTTTATCGATATGGTAGAAAATCTTCCGTTGTCGTCTTGCAAAATTGCAAAATCTGTCTTGAATTTTTGCAGTTTTTTTACTAGTTCTGAGAACTTGGTACTTTTTTCAACAATACATGGATCATGATTCATTATGTTTTTGGTTATCGTGTTGTGTAGGAAATCATGCGTCGGGTTTTTGATGAATCCCTTCAGAACTTCTCTTGCGCCTAGCATGCCAACTGCGGTTCCATTGTTTATTACAACCAAATTACTTGCTAGCGACTCTGATAGTCTGACTAGCATGGAAACTCCTGTTGCAATATTGTCCGTTATCTGGATTGTTGAATTCGATGAAGATACTAGCAATTGTGGAAATATGTCATCGAGCCTACATTTGCCAAGTTGGATTTTTTTATTAGCTACGTTAGAATTGAAGAATATCTGCTTTGCTAGACTGTTCACAACTAATATAAAAAAACCTGATTGATATCTTACTGTCTGTTCATTTTACGCACTTGGACATTCCATCAGTGCAGGCTTATTCCTGTGATTTTATTTTACCAATGACGCTCTTCTTTTTTATCATTATTGCGCCAGATGCAATGCCGGCAGGTATCAGTAATGGTAACGGATCAAACCCATTGATTGTAAACGGTTTTAGATTTTGTGAATTTGGTGTTTCTACATTTTCAACAAGAATCCCAACTGCTTTGCTGGCAGTACTCTCACTAAACCCTGAACCAGTAACCGTCGCTTCTATTGTAAATGTTGAGGTGGAGTCAGATACCACAGTAGCTGCAGCAATGCCATTTTCATCTGTTGTTTGATCCGAACTAATTATTTGGGCTCCATCTGCATGCCATTCAACATTCATGTTAGGTAATATTGTATCAGAGTATTGCGTTAACAACGAAATATCGGCAGCAGTGTTTTGTTTTACATTGTCAGGCGAGCTTATGGTTATGGTTGGAGATAGATCATCTATGTTCAGATTGTATTCTGCTATTGGCATGCCCTCGGATAATGCCATAAGATCGGTGTTTCCCTTCTTTTTTGCTTCTGTTGAGAATGTTGCAAAATATTCCCCCCTCGGTAATATGATGGATTCAGGAA
>CAZETC010000015.1:0-7073 GCA_964515435.1 uncultured Candidatus Nitrosotenuis sp. | reverse complement strand
ATTCAGGAACCTCCAGTATCGACTTGTCATTGGTGATTAGTTTTATTTCCATATCTTTTGTCGAATATAGCGGCTGATCTTCCGAGTCCAGTATCTGTATCACGAATATGTTCTCAAGATTGGCAAGAATTGGTTGCGGTGTAGATATAGATATTGAAGTTGGTTTTGATACAATGTTTTCCATATCGAGTATTGCAGAGTGTTCGCCCATTTCAAATGCCAATGTGGCTAACCCATCTTTTAGCGATTTGGCATTTAATAGAATTCCGCCCTGGCCTTTCTGGACTTTTTGGTTTTCTATTTTGAAATACTCGTTTGGCGCTGTGCGTAATTCCGCATCTTCTAGAAAATATGTAATTTCATCCGTGCCTGCATAATCTGATGAAAGATAAACCATGATAGGGAATTCAGTGTCATCTATTGCTTTGGTTACTAGAGGGTCTGCAATCAAAGTTAACGATGATTTTGTAGGGCCAATTATTGTTGGCGTTATGGTCTCATCTATTTCTGAGGGAAATTTCAATGTGAGGGAATCTGGTTGAAACAAGCCAACCTTGGCAAATACTAGTTCTGAGCCAAATCCCTTTCCAAGTAGGGTATTTTTCACCAATAATGAATTATTATCTGAGGAATCAATTTGTATTGGAAGGTCTCTTTCTGCCCCAACTGGATTTTCTAAAGTATCTTCAAGACGTAGCACGCCTATTAGCTCCTCATTTCCAGTGGCAAGGATTGGCAACGGGTCTAACTTTGAATATTTATCATCAAGTAGTTCCAAATCAACACTGATTAGCTGTGCAGACGAGCTGACTTCGTAGTTTTGAGTGGATATGCTGACATCATATGCCCCTTCTAGCCCGTGTCTTGTTATCAGTTTGACATACCCCCAGTACGAACCCTTTTTGATCTCTAATGGACCATCAGCTTTAATTTGCTCGTATATTGGGCTAGAGTTAACAGACGCACTCAGACTAGAATCAATTATTTTGACAGAAATAGGTATGTCTTGCGTGGCTTTGATTGGATTGCCTGCAGAGTCTTGGAGTTGTACTATGGCATATGAGTATGATGTTGCATAACTGCTAATCGTTTGAGGGTAAACATACAATTGAACTTTAAGTGGGGCCGTTCCCTGATTTACGGTTACGACGCTATTCGCTGTGCCCATGCCATCCCCTGATGCGTAAATTGTTACATCTCCTGGTTTTATCACCGCAAATTCCTTTGTTACGAAATATTCTCCCTTTTTGATCATAATTTCCTGATCTTCAAGATTTAGTATGCTGTTTTTTGATAAAGTGAGCTTGATTGCAATGTCGTTGATTGCTTTTGTCGGATTCCCATCAGCATCTGCCAATTCCACTGAAACATATCCTTTGGTTGGACCATTTATGTTGAAATTACTTGGGGTTACCTTCATCAAAAGTTGTGCTTGATTATTTTTACTGCTGTATACGGTTATTGGAAATTTTTGTGGCAAAAATCCTTGCCCAGCTATTGAGATGTACGTCTCTCCCTCACTTATCGCTTTAACCTCGACAATCATTATCGAGCTATCTGTTTTTGTTTCAAGAATTTGTATTATTGAGGAATCATCAGATGTAACTATGATGCTGTCCATTTGTTTTGGGAAAAAACTATCGTTTTTTAATGCGTGGATTTGAAGAGTCCCGCCAGAATTTACTACGATTTTTTCTGGAATCAGTCTCACCCCAAACGTATAGTCTGCTGCAAAGGCTGGAATAGATACACCAGACAAGATTAACGCTAGAGCCAATATTGCAAGTTTCAAGTCTAGGCTAGGTAATTAGTAATTTGATATAAGACCCTGTTTGATCTATTTGGACAAATTTCAATCACTATTTGAAATGAGCTAGTGTTTTATCGATAATGTTGTTGGTTTTGATATCTTCCACAAGTGTGCACATAAGGCATGGATGTTTTCCACCATGTCAGACGAATTCGTGTGCATTACAGAGTCTATTTCATCATTAAGATCTTTGACGTTTTTTGTAGAGCCAGACATGATTATCTGTTTTCCTTTTTCTATTATCATCCTGCCTTTTGATGGCAGTTTGCCAACTCTTGCTTCCTTAATGCCAAGCCTGTCAACAAGTGAGATGAATTTAGCATCTGTGGCGTCTGTTAGCAATTTCACCTCAATCCCTCTACCAATGCACTCGTTGATTTTTTCTGGAATGGTAGTATGATACATCATAGTTATGTCTTCTATTGTAGTTATGATGTAAACTGTGTTCACTGCTTCTTGTATTAGCTTGCTGATTCTGGTGTAGATATTAGAACGGCCTTGAATAATGGAAAACGATGTTGTCTCTGCTACGGGAACCTTGTGTATGAGGTCGTTTTGCTCCTCAATGATTTGTTCTGCAAGTCTTTTCATGGCTATTAGCTCGTGCTCTTTTTTCCTAAGTAATGATGGTAGTGCTTCTGACGGTACGACTGCAAAACAAGTGATCGGATTGGTAAATGTGGTCGTGATCATGCCCAAGTTACGTAACTTGTTCAAAGAGCGGTATGTCTTTCCTCGGTCTAGTTCTAATTTTGCCGCAAGATTTCCTACTGTAATCTCTCCGGTCTTTAACAAGTTAAGGTAGATTTGAGAGTCCGTTTCGTCTAAGTCAAAATGTAAAAGTGACGAGATTACATCTTGCTGATTAGCCATTAAATTTCAAGTAATGTTTAGTGATAAAAGGAATAATTTGTTCAGAACAATCAAACCGCGTGGAAATAATGTGGGTTTTACTCGCAAAACAAAGTCTGCATTCGATTTTTTACCAAGTTTTATACTATGCGTGGTTTGATCATATCAAACATACTCTAGAATATACTCTGAAATGAATTCTATACATGCAATGAAATTCCAAACTGGAAACAAAACACATCGTGGAGTCATGGGTATAGAGGCAGCACTGGTATTGATTGCTTTTGTAATCGTAGCAGCTGCGCTATCATTCGTGGTTCTTAACATGGGTTTCTCATCGACACAGCAAGCAAAGGAGACTGTCACCAAGGGCATGTCAGAGGCTAGCTCAGCACTACACATCTCAGGTGAAGTATTGAGCGCTGCTGACATTCCAAGATCCAAATTAAACGCGACACAGTTCCCAATCAAAATAGTCTCTGGCGGAACTGGTGTGAACCTTAACGCAACACTGGCTACAGTCAAGTTCAACACAGGTCTAGTGCAATATGACAACATATTGACAAAACCATGTGTGCTAACTAGTACAACATACACTACCATGTCTGCAGCACTAGCAGCGGCAGTAACTTCGACCTGCATCAACACCAATCCAATCGGTTCACCTGGAACTGCGCCAACAAACACCAGATCGGTAATCTACTGGACAGTACAAAAGAACACAAACGAAATACTTGACCCAGGCGAACATGCAAACCTAGTGCTTGTATACAACAGCGCAGACAGACCATCCGTAGCACAAGAAATCAATGCAGAGCTGATCCTAGATTCGGGAGCCCCAGTAGCGTTCTCAAGAAACGTACCTCCACTAGTAGACAAATACACAAACATGGGTTGATCTAGAAGTGATTCTTTTGAAAATCACTTCTGCCCCACTTTTATCTTTTTTTAACGCTAGCAAAACAACCAGATATTACATAATTGCAAGTATTATTGCAACATACGGTCTAATTGTATACGAATTTTTTCCCCAGATTTGGCTTGATTTGAGTATGGCAGTATACTATTTTGTAATTCCAGCTTCCGTATCAGCACTGTCGTTGTACCTATTACCAACTCTGATGAGAACTGACAAGGCCAGCAAGGACGAAAACGAATTTGCATCAGATGAACCAGTTTTTACAAACGAACCATCAGTAGAGGCATTATTACAAAGTACAGAAATCGGCGGATCTGGCTCTGTATCAAATACAGAAACTATAGAACAACCCTCAGTTATCACGCCAGAGTCAATAGAAATTCCGAAATTAGCTGTTGAGCCCACAGATCACTCGGCCATTCAAGAAATGATTAAAACAAAAATTGAGCCAGTGGGCGAAGAACTTTGCAAGATCAAGGGTGATACTGCATCCCTCAGGGATGACATGGGCACTATCAAGTCTAGCATAAGTGACATGTTCACAAAATTTGAAGATGCCATGATTGATCTAAAATCACTACAGTCCGAGATTATCAATCCATTAAACTTTGTGCAAAAAACTGCAGAGTCAAATGAATTCAAGGATATTCTGGCCATACAGTCAACAGATCAAGCCGGGCATTTGTCAATCACACCTGTTACGCCATATGGATTATCGCATATAGATACAACCGAGAATAAATCAAAACAGAATGCTCAAAATACTGCCTCACTTTCAAGCCAAATAACAAACGAATTAAATGATTTTAAAGAAATGTTTCATGGCAATCTAACACTTGGGAAACTGATGTCAATTGTTTCTCTGGTAGGAAATATGATACAAAAGTCTGGAAAAGACTCTGTGAGCGTGCTTACAGATCAGTGCAAGATTATGGGATTAGATCCAAGCATGGAAGAAACAATACGCCACATTGCAAAAATGCTGAATAACTCAAAAATGTCAATTAGCGACACATTGGTCCTTCTTTATAGATTTGGTCAAATAGTTGGCATAAACGACAAGGAGGCAAATGCACACTATGTAAGATTAACATCAAATGCTGCTAATCGGTCACAAAACGATTCTGAAATTCCACACGAGGAGTATTTTTAGAATATGGCGTCTGCAGTGGTAAGCGAAACCATACTAATCATAGCATCAGTTATAGTTGCAGGCGCGCTTTCCGCCACGGTACTAAGTCAGATGAGCGTATTTGATTCTGCATTTAGCGCATCTACAGAAAACCAAAAAGACGCGGTGCTAACTAAAATCAAAATTATTTATGCTACAAATACTACCTCGACCAAGGTCTCATCCTGGGTTAAGAACATAGGCATGAGTCCAATCAAAGAACCAAACCTAGTTGATGTGTATTTTGGTAAGCTAGGCTCAGTTCAAAGAATACCATTTAACGTAACTGGCAGTACCCCAACGTGGAATTACAGCTCTGCAATAACAACATGGCAAATAAAAGAAACAGCACAGATTAACATCTATTACAATACAAATTTGATTAAAAATTCTACTTATGTCATCAAAGCAACTACTCCAAATGGGATAGTCGATGATCATATTTTTTCAATTTCATAGTCAATGGAGAGAATTAAATGGGTCTTAGTGTAAGTGTAGGGGGGGCAATAGTAATTTTTACCATATCATACATGGTCATGATGTTTCCTTCGCTTCTAGACGCTACGACCAGTCTAACAAATACTTCGACACAAAGGACAGATCTGGAAAATTCAATCACAAAATCAGATATTAGATTAACTGCAGTAAACGGAACCTCCCTATCCGATATCATCCGTTTTGGGATTCAAAATGTAGGAAGTGAAAAGCTGTGGGATTATAGCAGATTTAATCTGATAATAACATACGAAGGTGGAATTGCAACAAAAACAAAATACACTGAACAACTGGCATATGAAAAAAGTTGCTCCAATAGTGCAGGGAAATGGTGTGTCTACAGCATTAAAGAGGACTTTCAAGATCCTCAAATTCTCAATATGGGTGAAACGTTGGTGGTCAGAGCTGTTTTAGCACATCCAGTATACACAAATGGAATTATTACAGCTCTTGTTTCTGCTGATAACGGGGTAACTGCTGATAGGACTGGTATTGCATCTTAGCTGTTTTTTATGCATACCTAGCGGGAAAACCAGAACCATTTAGGAAGTGGTAATTAACAAAAACAGTCTGTTCACGCTGAACACACTATCAGATATCATGGATTTTTTGCTGAATGGGTATTATGGTTGAGATTGTTTCTACTGGAAATCAAGAAATTGACATTAATCTAGGAGGCGGCATTCCGGTTCCTTCTCTGATGCTCATAGAAGGAGAACATGGTACCGGAAAGAGTGCAGTTGCCGCTCAATTCATCCGGGGAATGCTGAATTTTGATATGAAAGTATTGTGCATTACAGAAAACACCGTAAGTGACTATATAAAAAAAATGAAGAGCATAACATTCAATTTTTCTGAGGAATTCCTCAAAAATGATCTAAGTCTATTATCATTACATGTTAATGGAACTGGTTGGTCTAAACAAAAGGCATTACAGCTTTTGCCATTGATTAACAAGTACATTAAGGAACAATCCCAAAAATTTGAATGTGTGGTAATTGATTCATTATCATTTATCACATCATATAGCGATATGGATAATGTTTTAGATTTTGTTACCAGTTGCAAGTATCTGGTGTCAAATGGAATGTCAGTAATACTGACAATGCATCCAAATTCGATACCGCCAGAAGTCGGATTGAGGCTCAAGGCGGCATGCGACGTTTACATTTCTTTAAGATCAGCACAGATAGGATACCAGCCAGTCAAGATCATGAGTAACATAAAGATGATTGGTGCCAGCTCCACACCAGAACCATCATTTGCATTTAGCGTAGATCCAATATTTGGACTAAAAATTGTACCAATCTCGTTGAGTGAGGTATAGACGGTGGTGTCTACATGTCGGCGATTTTAGATTTATCATCGATAAAGGATCAAGACTTTGCAGCTATCCTAAAGACATCTTCTCATTTACGCAATTATGTCTCGACGCTGATAGCGCGCGGTTTCTCCATTCCAATATTTATTAAACAATTGCAAAGAGAACATGGAAATATAAAAGAGCCAAATCTAATTTATCAAGTATCTGCCAACATATTCATACACATCAAATCGGCTGCGCAATCACAAGACGGATACATGGAATATGTCATAATCGAGCCTCCAGCTCCGGACAGGGAATTGCAGAATATTGCAGACAGATTATTTGCTGCACGTGCAGGCTCACTCGAACCGCCCGTTGAACTTACAGAGAGATTCAACGTACTGGAACAGTATCTAAACGACACAATCAAAGTCTCTAAAAAACCAATAAAGTATGAAAACCTAAAACTTGGAAAGCTCAAGAAAATACCAGTTTATGAAAAAGATCTTGATAGCTTAAA
>CAZETC010000014.1:19547-19924 GCA_964515435.1 uncultured Candidatus Nitrosotenuis sp. | reverse complement strand
CTTCGGAATCAACTATGTACAGCACCGCATTGTCTCCGGTTATTTCCGAAACAGTGATGATTATTCCTAGATAATCACCATAGTTGTACGTGTCTTTACTCGTACTTAGTTGAACTGTCTGTGCACTCACCGCGTGCAGATTTGCTGCAAACAAAACCACACACAGGGCAAGAGCGTGTTTTTTCACAGACTATGGCAAAAACCAACTACAAAAAAACGTTCCCAGTTGGGCAGACTAGCGATATGAATATCAAACACTGGTTCTCAAGATGGATCGAGTTTCAATCTTGAAATTCCTGCGAGTGAAAAAAACCTAGGCGAATTCTGACGCTCGCGGACATTTGTAGTGCAGTATGGGAGCAACCAAGGGGTTCTGT
>CAZETC010000014.1:18956-19537 GCA_964515435.1 uncultured Candidatus Nitrosotenuis sp. | reverse complement strand
CCATCAAAGTAACAGAACCAACCAAGGTTTAGCATATTAAGGGGTTTGAAATAGGTGCGGTAATGCTCAGTCACCAAGACACAACATGGCTCAAGTTATGGCAGGAAAACTCGCCAGAGATAAGAAAAAGGGCCGTACAATGGAGAAAAGAGGCAGCCTTTACAAGAATAGACAGGCCAAACCGAATCCAAAAGGCAAGAAGGCTCGGATACAAGGCAAAGCAGGGAATGGTCGTAATTAGGACGCGTGTTGGAACTGGGGGCATGAGAAGGCAAAGACCGGTGGCAGGTAGAAGACCAAAGCACTTGGGTGTCACAAGAATGAAAGCAGACGTCAACATGCAGCAGGTCGCAGAAAAAAGAACGCAGCAAAGATACAAGACGCTGAAGTTACTTGGCTCGTACTTTTTGTACAAGGACGGGTTTCATTACTGGTTTGAGGTGCTCTTAGCTGATCCGTCCCATCCAAGAATTTCAAAGGACAAAGAACTCAGAAAGCGAGTCATTCCAGCATAAATTGAAATTTTTAATCGCATTATTTCTTTCCTTGGTGGTATTTCCTATTTTTGCAGAGCCGCTATC
>CAZETC010000014.1:18214-18946 GCA_964515435.1 uncultured Candidatus Nitrosotenuis sp. | reverse complement strand
GACTGGCGTGAGCACAAGCTTTGACGTCAGGGTCGGCGACAAGATATTTGAGGTAAAGTCGACAGCAAACTTTGACATCAAGAGCGCGAGGTTTGATGAAGGTAAGATAGTTTTGGAAATAGCAAGCAGCCTTGAAAACAATGTCGGGGAGATGCAGATACCAAAAAACATAACAGATGGGCAGGTCAAGCTGTATCTTGATGGAGCAGAACTTCCTGCCAAAATTCTGCAAAATGAAAAGATTTCCTTTGTCACCCTAGAGTTTAAGGGAAATGGCACCCACACATTAGAAGTAACCAGCGACTATTCATCTAGCGATCAGTCGTTGCCAACAGATGATGTGCCTGAAAAGAGCGACCAGATTCTGACAATAGTGGCAGTCGTAGGAATCATGGTTGCCGTCGGGGCGGGTAGTACATTTGCATACTATTTCAAATCAAAACAGAAAGCCGCGTAAGCTATTCCTTTATCAATTCCTGAATCATCGATTCAAGATGGCCAGTCTGGCCAAAGGAAACGTCTCTTAATATCCCCTTTCTGTCCACCAGAATTGATGATGGTGTCCCTCTAAGTGCGTACTTTTCAAAGGTTTCCGCGGAATATTCTTTTGATCTAAAGTATGATTCTACGCGTGCAAATATCTGGTTCTTGTAATTTTCCGGCTGTGCATCAAAGTCGGGAATCTGGCTTTTGATAAAATCTGTCATCTTTTCCTTGCTTGGCGCCCCCGTT
>CAZETC010000014.1:17176-18204 GCA_964515435.1 uncultured Candidatus Nitrosotenuis sp. | reverse complement strand
CCTTTACTAGAACATCCATCCCCAGTGGAAACGGAATCTTGTACGGTATCTTGTCGCCGTCCGACAGTCGCCCATATTGGGCCAGTGCTTTTTTTGTCTCGCCAATTACTGTACCTATCTTTGACAAAAGTTCCAGATTTTCAAGCGTGTTCTTGTCAAAATCCTCAAAGGCTGTTGCCAACCCAAGGACAGTTACGCCTTCTGAATGGTACTTGTTGTAAATGTTGATTGCCTCTGGGATTCCATACAGAAAACATCCAGGGCAGTTCACTTGAAAAACCTCAACTAGTACGATGTGATCTTTTTCCTGATCAAAGTTTGTTGGCATTCCCTGTATCCATTTTGATACTGAGAGGTTTGGCGCCTTTTGCCCTATTTGCGCTATCAACAATTTTGCTTGTTTTGGATTGATTATAAAACGTTAGCTGATTTTCTGAATTAAGATAATATACCTAAGAATTTTTCAAAAATCAAATGGATATAGTGCCAGAAAAAAGACTGTCCATTTTTGCAGAGATGGAAGACAGGTATGAAAAAAAGGACGTCAATTATTTCGTAAAGCTGCTAGACAATGACGACTATGTTATAAGGACAAGGGCCACATGCATCCTAGTTGATTTTGGTGGCGAGGACAAAATCCCCCACATTGCCAAGGTCTTAAAAAACGACTCTAACGAGCTTGTGCGACACGAGGCGGCATTTTCACTAGGCCAGATGGGGTATCGAAGCGCAATAAAGTACCTTGAAGACGCAACGCGCGACGACCCAAGCATGTTTGTGCGGCACGAGGCTGCGATTGCGCTTGGAGTGGTTGGTGCAAAAGAGGCAAAACAAACACTCGAAAAGGCACTAGATGATCCAAGCGAGCCAGTAAAGGAATCTGCCATAGTAGCACTCTCAAATCTGGTATTCATGGAGAAGCTTAGCAAGAACGAAAAGTTTGCCAAGCTCACGGGCGGCTAGAGCGGTGAAACCCTGGTCCCATCAGGGCCAGACTCAAACTTGTAGATTTTCTCAACAGACGAGTC
>CAZETC010000014.1:13035-17166 GCA_964515435.1 uncultured Candidatus Nitrosotenuis sp. | reverse complement strand
GATTTCTGTATCGTGTGTTATTATTATCAGCTGTAACGGATCAGTAGCACTTGATATGTCAGATAGCTGGGACAGGACCTGTACTAGTGATCTCCTTCTCTCAGAATCAAGGTGTGTTGTCGGCTCGTCCAAGATTACAAAGTTAAGGCTAGATGCTCCAAGCAGGTGCGCCATGCCAAGCCGCATCGCTAATGCGACACTCACCTGCTCGCCCCCTGACAATGAGTCTATGTCGATTGGCGTGTCCTTTGAATAACACGTTATAGTGACATCGCGGGTTTTTTCAGACAGTACAACCCTGTGAACTTTGGTATTTAACATCCCAAGATATTCCGATGCCTTTGAAGATATTGCTGACAGGGCCCATGAACGAAGGCTCGTAGCTACCGGGCCGTCCCGGTTGTAGACGTTGTTTTGTATTTGTTCTAATTTCTCAAGATAGTTTTTGACGTCTTGGAGCTCGCCAAGTACTGATGTGATCTTTGCAACCCTTTGGTTTGCCTGCTTTATCTTTTCTATTATTGCGCCAAGATCCTGATCAGTCTTGCTCACATCTCTGCGTTTATGCTCAAACTCCTGTCTTAGTGCAGAAAATGCCGCAGGAACAAACGCACCAACCTGCTCTTTCAGACTCTCAATTTTTTCATAGAGAAGGCGTGCGTGGGAATCAATCGAAGCAGCCTCAACAAGCTGCCCTGATGTGGTAATCGTGAGCGGGATTTTTTGAATCTGGCTCTTTTGGAGTCCTATTTCGCTTCGTAGTGCATCCAGTTGTTCCTTTCTTTGTATCGAGTGTGCCGCAAGTGTAGCCTTTGATTCTATCGATTTTTCGTATTTTTTCATCATCTCTTTTTTTTCTGCAAGTATCTGCTGTTTTTTTGTTTCAAGAATGTTGCATGACTGTGTGATTTTCTCTTGCTCTGATTTGATGTGCTCCACCTGGAAGAGTGGCCTCAGGTTGTCTACTCGTGAGTCACAAACCGGGCATTTGCCATCACGTAGTTGTAATTTTTTTGCAAGGGACTGGTGCTCCTGTAGGATTGTCTGCTGTTTTCCAAAGTCCTGTATTTTGCTATTGATGTCAGCTAGATCAAGATCCGTTTTATCTATCCTTGATTTTAGATCAGAGTGCACCGCGGCCTCCTCAAAGCACTCCTCGCACGTCCGTATTTTTCGCTCTTTTTCCAGTATTTCCTTTTGAATCGATGCTATCGCTTCTTTTACATATCTTGCAAGCTCTAATTTTCTCTCCTCGAGTTGTTTTAGAATCGCTTCTTTTTGTGCGCCAGTTTTTATTTCCTGCTCTAATTTTTGCAGCTCTGCTTCCGCCTTTTCTTTTTTTTGCTGGAGTGCTTGTTTTTGAGGCGCGGATGTTGCAATTTCCCGTCTTTTTTGTTCTAGTTCCTTGGCAAGAAGATCTGTATTGGTATCATCGTATCCGTCGCATTTTTGCCGAATTGTCTGCCTAAAATTCTTCTGCACCAGTTTTAGGCCTTCTGATGCCAGGTCAAGCTTGTCTATTCCAATTATTGCGTTAAGCATTTCCTTGAACTCCTTTGGCTTTGCCTTGATAATCGAGTTCAGCTCGCCCTGCTGTACTATTGACGCCACCTTTAGCTTGGCAAAATCCAAGCCTATTTTGGACTCGATCATTTCGCTTGTGGACTCGCCGTATTGTTTTCTCTCGCCTGCCGCAAGCTGCGCAAGCTCGTTTCCCTTTTTTTCAAACAACTGCGTGGAAAGAGTACCCTTCGAGTCAACAGTCCGGATTGCTTCATAGTATTTTCCCTTTGAGGTGAAATTGATCTTGACATACGCCTTGCTTGTTCCGCGTCGAATGAGGCTCTTGTTTGATTTTCTTGTATGCTCCCCAAACAGGCCAAACGTTATTGCGTCTATGACGCTTGACTTTCCTGCACCGTTGTGCCCTACAAAGACAGTCACCCCATTTTCAAAGCTAAGGTTCGTAGCATTATGAGAAATAAAGTTGCTAAGCTCAACTGACGTTATCATTTCTTTCTCCTAAACTGCTCAAAGTTTTCAACAACAAGCTGTGTTACCTCTTGGATTTTGTTTTCTGCTAGTGGATCCAAGAGTTCTCGTATGGCAAATCTTGCAAGGGCTTCTGAGCCAAGTGTGTTAGCTGCGAGCTTGACTAGCTCATCGTCTATGTTTGCTGGCCTGTCAGCAAGTACAGATGAATTGTCTTTGTCTGGTTGTATCATTTTCCATGTGCAGTATAGCGTGTTTTTTGCAAGTCTGGCCATCTGTGCCTGGACTATATCTGACTGGATGCCCTTGCCGGAAATTCTAAGCTCAACTATCGGCTTTTTGCCAAGATCGACTATCTTTTGCAGTATTTGCGTTACTGCTCTTTCAAGATTTGTAAACTCGGTCTTTTCTGAGAATTGTGGACGCGTCTGAAGATTAATCCAGTCTGGGTTAGGCTCCCCAGATGATGTGTCCACTAGGAAGAATCCCTTCTGTGACTCTTTGATTCCCTCGCTTGTCGTGAGTTCAATTGATCCTGGATATGCGACAGGTCCACCAAGGTGTGAAAATTGTTTTAGAAACTTGTCGTGCAGGTGCCCCATCGCATAATAGGTAAAGTTTCTTGGCATGTCAGTAGAGTTCATCTCGCCTGCAAACTCGTTTATTTCCGTGATTCCTTGGTGCATGACTAGAATTTTGTGCCCCTTGTGTTCCTTTGCCACTCTGTCTAGTTCGGCAAACCTTTCATGAAAGTTTTGGAACTCGCTTTTTCTAATCTTGTCAAACCCTGCCAAGAGGATATCTTTGTGTACATGAGGCTTGCCATCTCCAATGTATTTTGCAAATCTCAGGTTGTGGTATACGTATGGAACTGGAGTCGAGCGAATCCTTGAAATGTCATGTTCCCCCAAAACAAAAAACGCTTCTATGTTTTTTTCCTTTAGTCGGCGCAGCGCGTTTGCCATTTGTAGTATAGCAGTGCCGCCAGGGTTTGGCACATGGAAGATGTCTCCTGCAAAAATCACAAAATCTACATGATCATTTATTGACGTATCAATTGCTTCGTTGAACGAACTGTAGATGTCGTTTTCCCTTTCCTCTAGTCCGTACTGCGCCAAACCAAGATGTGTGTCAGATATGTGAGAAAACATATCAATCAAGCAAAAGATCTTTTTGTATCAGACCCTGTGTAGACTCGGCTGCGACCTTTTCAAACTTTTTTGCGTGTCTCCATTCAGATACGGCGTTTTTATCAGAACCCACTACCTTGTCTTTTACCTCGTCAAAATGCACTATTGCCGGCAGGTTAACCCACTGTCCCACAAGCAGCGCATCGCCCACATTTAGCGAGGTAAGCTGGCCTATCAAATCTCGGCTAACCGACTCCGCGGCAGACGCGATTTGGTGCTGGTCGTCTTCCTGAACTATCTTCATCACTGCAAGTGAGCCCATCTGGCTCAGTACGTTTGGATCTATGTTTCGAGGCCTCTGAGACACTATCCCAAGGCCTAGGCCGAACTTGCGGCCCTCTCTTGCTATTTTTGCAGCCCAGTATTTTGTGCGGGTGTCTTCGCCTTTTGGGATGAATACGTGGGCCTCTTCAACTATGACAAATATTGGAGAGTCGAACCTGTACCTGTGGGCGGCCTTGGTCTTTGCGGTTTTTGCCGCAAGCGCCGCTTTTCTGTCGTTTAGTAACTCACGAAAATAATGTTCCAGTGCAACGTTTGCCTGTTTTTCTGAAAGGTCAGATACATTGATCACGTTTACCTTCCCCTCCTTAATCAGCCCGAGCGGATCCGTTATGTCTGGGTCTACCACATCTGCGAACCTATGCTGTGCATCGTCGATTTTGTCTTGAACCCTGTCGGCTGAATGACGGTCTTCTTTGCGCGCCGGATCTGCTCCAATCATTGCGACATTGTGGTCTAGCGCGGCCCAAAAGTCTTTTGCATCCTTTACGTCTTGCGTGAATGCAAGACGCACGATTCTTTGTTGGATGTCGGCATTTTCTCTGATTTCAAGAACATCACAAAGTGTGTTTGCATCCAAGAGCCTTGGATTTATTTTTGCGTCAATTATGTTCATTGTTGGGATGTGGAGATCGGAGTAATCATTGTGATAATCAAAAATTATCAG
>CAZETC010000014.1:12313-13025 GCA_964515435.1 uncultured Candidatus Nitrosotenuis sp. | reverse complement strand
GTCTTGAGACGATTTTGTTGAGGTTTATCTTTGCGTCAATTTGCGAGTTTCTCAAGAGAGTCCCGATTTTTACCCATTCGTCTTTTTGTGGGCCAAATATTGTCCCAAGATCATCCTTTGTGGCATTTAGAACTGCCGTACCTGGAATTGGTGGTATTGCTGGAAGTACGACTAGGTTTCTTTGTAGTTCACGCAGATATCCAAGTATTGTGATTTTTGCAGTGAAGCTTTTGTCTCTAGAGTTGATGTCGGCTATTTCCTTGCTTTCAATTGCTTCATCAAAGTTATGAATGTCGTTTAGCGCTGCACTTGATATAAAGGACCTTTCAGCAAGGCCCAAGAGCTTCCCGTTCTGCGAATCAATTATCACATATTCTCCAACAGAGAGAGGCTTCGAGGTTTGTGCTGTGACGGAGGTAGGTTTTGACTCGCCTATTACTACCCCGATTGTCATGGATTGGCTCTCCCATCTGAAAATGACAAAATACCAAAATCAAATTTCATGAAAAAAACTAGTGCTTCGTACTAAATAAATTCCGATATTGATGGAGTATTGACTCGGGGTTTGATCGATCTTTTTGTATGGAGCTTCAAAGGTTGAACCTCAGATTTTAGGCGTGATGCAAAAAACACATATTTTTCATAAAACCCTGTTATATATACAAAAAAATTCACGGCTGATGTAATTATTATCGTTACTAAGAGATAATCT
>CAZETC010000014.1:11690-12295 GCA_964515435.1 uncultured Candidatus Nitrosotenuis sp. | reverse complement strand
ACGTTTAATTATTCTGACACGATTGTCGCAACAGCAGTAGAGGAAAAAGTGACAAAAAAGATGCACAAGCACCTAAGCTCACTTGGATTGGACTGTAGGCTGATTCCAGACGGAACGATGGATTTTGAGTATGACTATCCAAGATCCTCTCTTCTAGGCCCAAACCCAGGAATAGCAAGCAGGGGCGTCATGAAGGTAAACGACGGCATTGACTATATCGACATACTAAAGCGCAAAACCATAACAAAAAGCGAGTATGTCCCTGGTGCGACATACGGAATGGGCATAGCCGAAGGAACAACGTGGAAGATGCGATTTTTCATTTCACTCCCCTCAGAGTACACCATAGGTCCTCTCAACTTTGGAACCCTTACAAAGATCCTAAAGGGCAGATTACACTCCAAAGTCGAGGACTTTATCTGGAGCGGATATGGAAAGCTTACGACACTCCCGCCAGGCATGGTACAAGATGATGTGATAGCAGTACTGAACGCAGATCAAAAATTACATGAACTCATGATGCACGCTCTGCTAAAGGAACGTGTCATCACAATTTCAGTCTACAAGCCAAAGGCAAAGGTAGACTATGACAAGGCGCAAATAGC
>CAZETC010000014.1:0-11680 GCA_964515435.1 uncultured Candidatus Nitrosotenuis sp. | reverse complement strand
GCAGATAGCAAACGACGATTCCTACTGGTTCAAGTACAAGCCAAAAAAGGAATCGTATGCAAAGATCGTCATTACGTCTGAATGGAGATCAGAAAAAGACCTCTTTATTGACAAGGAAGCACTTGAGGCATATCAGAGAATCGCATCAAACGTAAAATCCACCATAGAGAAACTAAAGTACCATCTAGCCAAGCCTAGCAGTTAGGCTGCTTCGTTAACAATCAGTTTTGATATCGCAGTTTCTGCCGGGATTTTTTGCTCAACTGCGAATACGATTGAGGAGAGATTCCTTACCTCATAATCAATGAGCTGTGTTATTGCAACAACAGTAGACGCGCTAAAAACACGCACAAATGAGCTCTGCATGGAATCAGATATCAGACGCTCAAAGGCGTGCTCTAACTTGCCAATTGCGTCTATGTCGTTTTCTTCTTGTGGCACCAAGTTGCTGTATTGAGTTCCCTCCAGCTCTCCAAATACGCTCTTTATCGAGTCAGAAGATATCATTCTGTTCAGGAGCTCCCTTGATTCACCAGACGTCGGCATAACTATCATATTTTGGATCTGGTTTTCATCCAGTCCCCAGAACTTGCCCCTCAAAATGCTCAAAATGTTGTAAAAGTCGATTTCTTTTTGACAAACCGTATGTACGCTAAAATCAGTCGAGTTGCTGACGGTGTGGTTCAGTTTCTGATAAAAAAACCTGTCAAAGTGCACATCAATCATCTGAATCTGCTTCCTTTCATTGTACAATGCATACGCCTTTTCAACTTCGTTGCCTAATCCCGTTCCCTTCAGTATGTTGACTGCCTCTGCAATGTCCTTTGCTGCCAGAGCCTTGAGCGTAATGTCGCGTTCTTTGATTAGCTCCTCTGCATGCAAGCTTATCATACTCGCTATTTCATCTTGCGGCATCTCAAGGATCTTGCCCTTCATTATTATCTTGAGGTTCCGCAGGATGAATTTCAGGTAATATGCAAAAAACAGAGTAGAGCCTCCAACAGACATCATCATTTTGTAGTGCAGATCGGCCTGTCTGTCCCTTAGCACAAGCTCGATCTTTTGTGCAGTGTATGGTTTTTGAACCTTTGATATCGTATCGTTGTATGCTGTGTTTTTTAGTCGCGTTACAAACTCGTCTATGTCTCTAGACTCGGCAAGCTGCTGAAAATCATTTTTTTTCAGCAGTTTTCCTTTGAGGCCATATGCTTTGACCCCAGCGTACACTAGCAATGCTCCAGAGACCATTTCCTTTCGACTGATCACTGTTTAATTGGACGTTATAAAAAGGAAAAGAAATACAGTTTTTTGGCGATATTATTGAAAAAATATGTTTTGTGCAATTCTTTCCTTTTTAATTTTAAATATTTTGTGTTTTTACCGAATTTCTCAAAAATTAAATACTACGGAATGGCACCAATGCTGTTGAGGAGCAATCGATTATTGAGTTTGTTATTTTTTGTCATAGCAGTATCTGCGATAATTCTCCTTACCGTCTTTTCAACTCAGGCATTTGCAGAAACAGAAGCTTCTGCCAGTTCTGGATTAACAAAGCCGCTTTTAGCTATCGCCGCTGCGATCGCAATAGCTGGAGGTCTGATTGGCACTGGTAACGCACAGCAGGGAATTGGCGCCGCAGGCATGGGAATCATAGCCGAAAAGCCAGAGAAATTTGGTCAGGTACTGTTCTTCTTTGTCATCCCAGAAACGCTGTGGATTATTGGTTTCGTACTCGGAATAATTCTTCTACTGGGCATATTGTAGTAAATGTCAGAATCCACCATAGAGACACTGATAGATGAGATACAGGAAAGGAAAAGAAAGGATCTGCGACACCTTGATGAAGAACTAGCCGAGAAAAAGGCCGCCATCCAGAGTAAAAAGGACAATATTGTCAAAGAACTGCAACAACGCTTCGACGGCGAGGCAAAAACAAAATCCGAAAGGGAGTCAGCGCGGATAATCGAGGCAGCGAGGCTGCAGGCAAAAAAAATTTTGTTTGACGCAATCAACACAAACCTAAGTTCTGCGTTTAACGTAATTGAACAGGAATTAAAAAAATACACAAAAACTCCCCAGTACAAAAAACACCTAGAGGCCATCATCAACGTATCAAAAAAGAAATTGGGCAAGCATATCATAGTTCACTGTCGTGAGGAGGATCGCGCACTTGTAGAGGGCATGGGCGTTGCTGTCGGCTCGCCCATTCAAACCATTGGCGGATTGGTGGTAGAAAATGAACAAAACACAAAGGAGCTTGCACTAACGTTTGAAGAACTTTTAAGAATTTGTGAAGACGATATAGCAAACTGCCTCATGGAGATGGCGTCATAATGCCCACATCACAATATTCCTCATCTTTTGGACGATTGCAAGCTATATCCATGAATCTTCTTTCTAGAGATACTATGCAGAATCTTCTCAAGGCAAAGGATGTCTTTGAGATGACCAAGATATTAGAATCGACGTGGTATGGTCCAGAAATTGAAAGGGCCGCATCGATGTACCAGCCGCCAGAACTTTTAGAAGTTGCACTGAACCGTCACTTGGTTGAAGTCAATAAAATTTGCTTGGAGGCAACACCGTTCAGTGGCAAAACTGCAGTTAGGGCCTATTTGCTAAAGTGGGATATACACAACATCGAGCTAATACTTTCTTCAAAAAGCATGGGAAAACCGATAACAGAGACAGAACCGTTTTTGGTCTCCAGCCGCAACTTCCCTGCCGGAATTTCTGCAGGAAACATTCAGCATGATGAGATGAAAATCATTCTCTCACAACCAGGGGTCGATGGAGTGGTTAACCAGCTTATGAAGTACAAGTATGGAACTATACTGATGCAGCATCTAGATACTTTCCAAAAAACAGGCGACATGGAACCTATGATGACAGCCCTACAGGCGCATTATTACCAAAACTTGCTTGAATCTCTCAAGTTCTTCCAAGGCGATGAGGGAATCATCAGGGAATTAATCAGAAC
Organism: uncultured Candidatus Nitrosotenuis sp.; assembly: GCA_964515435.1. Lineage (GTDB taxonomy): Archaea > Thermoproteota > Nitrososphaeria > Nitrososphaerales > Nitrosopumilaceae > Nitrosotenuis. The sequence goes on along the minus strand of CAZETC010000014.1, from coordinate 8,700 downwards.
AGAGATAGACAAGAGAAATGTTCTGAACCTCTTGAAGGCAAAAGAGGCCAATTTGGATAAAGAAATAGTCGCGAGACATATTTTGGAGGGCGGAAAGATTCCCTTGGCCATATTACTGGAAATGTATGGTGCAAAAAACACAGAAGAGTTTGTAAGCAAAATCGAGGTATACTTGCCGCTAGGACAGGAGCTGTCTCAATACAAAAAAACAAAAAGCCTGATTGATTTTGAGATCGCTTTGGACAGATTTATCACCTCAGTGTACATAAGGAAATTAAAAAACATTGTACTCTCTATTGGAACTATATTTCATTTTGTAATTACCGCAGAACACGAGCGCGAAAACATCATGCGAATAGCTTATGGGAAACGCTATAATCTTTCAGCCGAACATATAGGATCAATGTTGTTATATGAGTGAAATGTCTAAACAAAAATCAGAGTCAAGCAGGATAGCCGTAGTAGGAGAGCGTGAGCTTGTCATCGGATACCGTCTTTTGGGAATTGATGATACCTTTATTGTGAGTGCTGAAGATGCCAACAAGAAAATGGCGGAGATCTTTTCGTCCGGCGATTACGCCCTAATTATTGCGAGCGAATCTGTTCGTGGCGCACTCTCTGCTAGCTTTAGGACAAAAGTCGAGGCCTCAATACAGCCTCTGGTGTTGTTTATGCCCGGATTTGAAGACAATATGCAGGAAGAATCACTATCATCTTTGGCAAAACGTGTACTGGGGATAAGCATCAAGATGGGTTGATGATGTGATGGATGCCATAGTCTCTCGCATTTCAGGACCAGTCGTAGTAGCAAGCGGACTAGAAAACGCAAAAATGTATGATGTCGTACGAATTGGAGAACTTGGCCTAGTTGGTGAAATAATTCGCATGGATGGAAACAAGGCTACAGTGCAGGTTTATGAAGACACAACAGGCCTGCGACCAGGAGAAAAAGTTGTAAATACAAATCGACCGCTCTCAATACAGCTTGGACCAGGCCTATTGACATCGATTTATGATGGAATACAAAGGCCTCTGGATGTCTTAAGAGAGAACAGCGGTGACTTTATCGGCAGGGGAAAAATAATTCCTGCTCTTAATCAACAAAAGAAATGGGAGTTCGTTGCGGTCAAGAAAAAAGGCAGTGATGTCTCACCTGGTGAAATTATTGGTGAGGTCGAGGAGACTCCATTAATAAAACACAAAATAATGGTGCCATATGACACCAGTGGCAAGCTCGTAGAAATATCAGAAGGCAAGTTCACCGTCAATGAAATTGTTGCGGCTGTACAGACAAACAGCTCAAAGGTCGACATTGGCCTGTCAAGCTGGTGGATGGTCAGATTACCAAGACCTGTTGTACGCAAACTTCCTCCAGCATCTCCACTACTTACAGGCCAGCGGGTTCTGGATACATTCTTTCCAGTTGCCAAGGGTGGAACTGCAGCAATTCCTGGTCCCTTCGGAAGTGGAAAAACGGTGACACAGCAACAACTTGCAAAGTGGGCAGACAGTGAGATCATAGTCTATGTCGGGTGCGGTGAGAGAGGAAACGAGATGACCGAAGTTCTTACAACCTTTCCAAAGCTAGAAGATCCCAAGTCAAAGCGCCCCCTGATGGAGCGCACTATTCTTGTTGCCAACACGTCCAACATGCCAGTGGCTGCACGTGAAGCAAGCATCTATACTGGAATTACAATGGGCGAGTATTACCGCGACATGGGATATGGCGTGGCCTTGATGGCTGATAGCACATCTCGATGGGCAGAGGCACTCAGAGAGATTTCAGGCAGACTCGAAGAAATGCCAGGGGAGGAGGGATATCCTGCGTATCTTGGAAGAAAGCTATCAGAATTTTATGAAAGGGGCGGCAAATCCATAGTAATTTCTCCAGAAGGGCGAATTGGTTCGCTGACTTTGGTTGGCGCAGTTTCACCCCCAGGAGGAGATTTCTCAGAACCTGTCTCGCAAAACACATTGAGGGTAACAAGAGTGTTTTGGGCACTCGACGCCAGTCTAGCTTCAAGAAGGCACTTTCCATCCATCAACTGGCTGACAAGTTATTCGTTGTATGCTGATGACATGAACGACTGGTATAAGGACAATGTAGGAAAGGATTGGCTTGGCCTTAGAAGAGAAGCGCTTGAAATTCTACAAAGAGAATCAGAGTTGCAGGAAATTGTTCAGTTAGTAGGATATGACGCGTTGCCAGAGCCAGAAAAAGGTGTTCTGGATACGGCTCGCTCCATAAGGGAGGACTATCTCCAGCAAAGTGCATATGATGAAATTGATACCTATACCTCGATTAAAAAACAGCATAACATGCTTGGGATCATTTTGGAATTTGGTAGAATGGAGTCCGACGCAATAAAGAAGGGAGTTCCATCATCAAAAATAGGTACACTTGAGGCAAGAAAACTGATATCGAAAATAAAGTGGACAGCAGAGGACAAGGTAGACCAGCTAATCAGCGAGACTAGAACCGCCATGAATCAACAGTTTGCTGGTCTCTTGGCGGAGGGGACTGGATAAGTATGTCCAGGGTGGCATTCAAAACATTAGCAAAGATAGCTGGGCCACTGATATTTGTAGAAGGGGTAGACAATGCAGCATACGGTGAAATGGTTGAGATAAAACTGGTCAACGGACAACGACGTCAGGGCCAAGTTCTCGATACCAGACAAGGTTTGGCTATTGTGCAGGTTTTTGGCGCTACAGTTGGCCTGACTACGGAAGGAACATCGACTACATTTCTTGGAGAAACTGCGCAGCTGTCAGTATCTGATGAAATGCTTGGAAGGGTGTTTGATGGATTAGGAAACCCTCGTGACAATGGCCCAAAGATTCAATCAAAGCACAAAGTTGACCTGATTGGATCTGGTATCAATCCATATGCCAGAGAAGAGCCATCAGAATTCATCCAGACCGGAATGTCAAATATTGATGGAATGAATACTCTGGTACGGGGCCAAAAACTTCCAATATTTTCTGGTGCTGGCCTTCCGCACAATTTGCTCGCATCACAAATCGCAAGGCAGGCCAAAGTTCTTAGCGCCTCTGAAAGTTTCTCCGTTGTATTTGCTGCAATTGGAATTACCAGTGAAGAGGCAAACTTTTTTGTAAAGCAATTTGAAGAGAGCGGGGCGCTAGGAAGAACTGTTTTGTTCTTAAACCTCTCGTCGGATCCCTCGATGGAACGCATACTTACGCCACGACTTGCTCTGACAACTGCAGAGTTTCTTGCCTATGAGCGCGACATGCATGTTCTTGTCATACTGACAGATATGACAAATTATTGTGAAGCGCTAAGAGAAATTTCTTCTGCCCGCGAGGAAGTACCCGGAAGAAGGGGATACCCTGGCTACATGTACACGGACTTGTCTTCAATTTATGAGCGGGCAGGCAAAATAAAGGGGAGAAACGGCTCGGTAACACAAATTCCTATTCTTACAATGCCTGCTGACGACATTACACATCCAATACCGGATCTTACAGGATACATCACAGAAGGCCAGATAGTGATGAGCAGGGACCTGCACAGGACAGGTGTTCATCCGCCTGTTGACGTCCTAACTAGTCTTTCACGTTTGATGAATCAGGGTATTGGAAAAGGGCGAACCAGAGAGGATCACAGAAGCCTTGCAGACCAGCTTTATGCAACGTATGCGCAGGGCAAGGACGCAAGGTCACTGGCAGCAATAGTTGGTGAGGAAGCGCTCAGCGATTTGGATAGAAAGTTCCTAAAAATTGCCAACAGTTTTGAGCGAAAATTTGTAAACCAGGGATTTGATGAAAATCGTTCTATTGAGCAGACCCTCGATATCGGTTGGGAAATGCTTAGTGGTCTGAAGGAATCTGAAATGAACCGCATCAAGCCGGAATTCATAGCAAAGTATGCCAAACCCTCGCAGGATGGCGACAAGTAAATGCCAACCGTAATTAACATACGACCGACACGTCTGGAATACATTCGCGCCAAGCGAAGAATTCTCATTGCAATAAAAGGATTGAAACTGTTAAAGCTAAAACGCCAAGCCCTGATTCTGGAATTCTTTAACACTGCAAAAACTGCAGCGGCACTAAGAAGTGGCCTGCAGTCGGAACTGATCAAGGGCTATGAAAGCATCAGGATGGCAGAGATGCTTGCAGGCGCAATGCGACTAGAAAACGAGTCCATGAAGATCCCGCAACTAAGCAAACTACAGGTAAAATCAAAAAATGTGATGGGCGTCCGTATCCCAAAGTTGGAGGGCGGACAGGGAAGAGACATTCTCACGGAATATTTGCTGGAGCTGCCCACGTCCATTAATGAGGCAATCAAGACCTTTCAGCATATTCATAAAAGTGTACTAGATGTAGCAGAAAAAGAAACCTCACTGCGTAAACTTCTATACGAGATAGAGAAGACAAAGCGCAAATCCAATGCGATTGAAAACGTCTTCATCCCAAGGTTACAGGCTGCTGTGAAATTCATCACGTTCAGGTTAGAAGAAATAGAACGTGATACATTCATCATGCTAAAGACGATAAAACGCAAAATGGGCGAAAGGGAGCAAGAGGCCATTACAAAGGAGGAAGAGAAAATTCTTGCATAGTTTTGCAAACCCCCAGCAAAAAAAATTCCATTTGATAAGAACACTAGTCAAATTTGCCAATATTGTAGTCACTGTCGCGGTGTTATTGTTTGTAGGTAGTTACTTCTTATGAGCAAAACCGAGTCGGATACATCAGAATACGTCCAGTCCCTAAAGCAAATCAAAGAGGCCGAGCAAGGCGCACAGACAGAAATAGAGGAGAGGCAAAAGACAGCTGAACAGGAAATCAAGAACTTGCAAGCTGATGCTGAAAGGGCAATAGATGCGACAAAAGCTAAAGGCGAAAAATTAGTAGAATCAAGCATCGAGCAGGCAAGAAAAAAGGCTACAGATGAAGCGGACAAAATTATAGACGACGCAAAGAGCAAGGCCAAAACCGTATCTTTGCAGGTCAGCTCAAAAACGATGCCCAAGATAATCGATATTTTGCTAAAGGTTGTGGACTGATGTTTCTAAAGCCGGCTCCAATGACACGCATGGCAGTACTTGGCTTGAGAAAACACAGGCAAGACGTAGTTTCTATTCTACATGATTTGGGCATTGTGCAGTTAGAACCATTATCAAAAGACGTTGCATCAATGCTGAGGAATGAGCGTGAAGGCGACTTGTACAGGCAGGTTTCAGATCAGCTGCTGCGCGTCAAGGCATTAAAGGCAGTACTCCCTCCGTTACCGATTACAGGCTGCCGCCGTTTTGAGTCGACGAGTGAACTCATCCAAGTGGCCAAATCAGTAGACATTGATGATGGTGTTGCTTCTCTAGAAAGACAAAAGGAAAAACTTCTAACCGAACTCAAGGAAGCTGAAAACAACATCAAGCTTGTAGAGGAATTTGCTTTTTTTCCCGAGGATTTGGGAGTCCTCCAATTATCATCTGCTCGCTCGTACTTTGGTCGTCTCAAGTCTGAAAAGTTTTCAGCCTTCAAAAAGGCACTGGATGCATACAAACAGGATATTATTTTGGATGCAAGGGAAAGCAAGGAAACTACCCATGTTGTCCTTGTTGTTTTTTCCAATTTTCCCTCAAATGCCCTTGCTACCATTGTCCAGTCACATGATGTCCATCTTGAAGCAGTACCAAAGCTTAGTGGAAAACCTAGTGATCTAATACAGAATCAAAAAAACGTTTACGCCAAGCTTTCTGAGAACCTGAAGAACATTAATCAGCAGCTAGCAGAAATTTCCAAAATGCATTTTACAACCATATCTTGCGTCGAAGAACAACTTGAAATAGAAAACAAAAAACTCGAAGTCATTGAAAATCTCGGGGTTAGCACCGATGCGTTTGCCTTGGAAGGTTGGGTGCCAAAATCAAAGATCGGACAGTTAAAGACAGCCTTTCAAAACAATACAAAGGGAACCATCGTCTATGAATTAGATACGGATGAAAAGCCCCCCACCCTATTAACAAATCCAAAAAAGTTCAAGATATTCGAATCTTTCATAAGATTCTATTCTTTGCCGTCTGGCCAGGAGTTTGATCCTACCCTGATTTTTGGCCTCATCTTCCCAGTGTTTTATGGCCTGATGCTTGGAGATTTTGGTTATGGGCTTGTGATACTTCTTGTTTGCAGATGGGTAATAAGGCGCGTTGAAGGCGGAAAGCGAAATTTGAACATAATGCCAAAGCCGTTGAGAAAATTTGCCATGACAATATTGAAGCCAGGCCAAATGGTAAAGCTAGCAAAGGTCATGACTCCTGGTGCCATAATTGCGATGATACTTGGGTTTATGTTCAACTTGTATTTTGGATTTCACCTCAATGGGTACCTCTTCAATTATCTGAATGGTTTTGGGTTGCATCTTCCTGATAGCGGCGCATTTTTGGAACCTCTAGCACCTGCTGGACTACGGAGACTTTTGCTAATTAGTGGGTATATCGGCTTAGGGATGGTATCCTTTGGTCTAATCCTTGGCATACTAAACGCTTTCAGGGAAGGTGAAAAAAAACACATGATTGGAAAACTAGGCTGGCTGGTATTTGGTTGGGGAATTGTTCTCACAGGGCTAGCGCTTTTGAACCATGAGCACATCAACCCTCTCCGTCATATTGAAGGCGTTGCTTACTTTGGATTGATTTTAGGAGGAATTGGTTTGATGTTTTATGGTGAAGGCAGTAGAGCCATTATGGAGCTGCCATCGATAATCAGCCACATACTTTCCTATACCAGGATTGTGGGCATATTGCTGGCCTCAGTCATACTGGCAGATGTCATAGACTTTATTTTCCTAAAGACTCTACATCACTCATTACCATATGTTATTCTTGGAACGATGATATTTTTCATTGGGCACATATTCAATATTATCTTGGGAGTCTTTGAGCCTGGCATCCAGGGTGCAAGACTTATCTACGTTGAATTATTCTCAAAGTTCTTCCACGGCAATGGAAGACCATTCAACCCCTTTGGAACTAGCAGACGGTTTACATTAGGTCAATACGATCTCCAAGCATCGAAAAATAAAGTAACAACTGCCTAAATTATAAAATAATTAGATTTTATAGAATATTGAATCCAAAAATTTTTGTTTTTATTTCCTTAATCATCTAAAAAGTTGTTTTGTGTTTTTAGAGCTGAATGTTAATTTAAAATACCAGTTTCAGGACACAAAATTATGAAATTGAAAAATGTCATCATAATTGTACGAATCATAACAATAGCTGTGGTTGCTACTTTTTTCGAATTGGCAATAATGCAGATCAGTCCAAACTAGAATGTAGTTGACTGTAGCCTATTTTGGATCAAAAAAGCCCGAGAACTATTCTAAAACTTCGCGTGCCCCTATCTCATTTGATATCCCATAAAGGCTGACGAGTTTTGCCAGGTCGTTGCCGCTTATCTTGCAGTTGTTGTGCGCAAGCTTGAGCGCGTACGGATATCCGCCAACGCTATTTTTGCATAATTTGTCAAGGACTGATTTCACCTCATCTTCGGTGTGGTTACCACCAAGCAGTTCTATTTTGATAAGCGGTGTCGAATCTGAGAGACGTGCGTAAATTGAGGAGATTGTTTTGTCTTTTCCGAATTTTCTATCAGAATATATCTTGCTAAAGCCGGGCGCCTTTGTGGCATGGTTATAATAGAAAATGTCGCCTGCCTTTGAGCCAAGATCGGAAAACTGGACATCTGTGTTTGATGTCTTGGCCACAAAAAGTACATTACTTTTCTTTGTCATTATTCTAGTTATTGCAGCACTCAGAGCAGGCTGCCTTGTCATGAATTGCGAGTACAATGAGCCGTCCATCAATACCAGGTCTACAAGATCAAGAGTTTTTTTGCACGCCTCAATTTCCATTCTGCTTGAGAGTTTTGAGAGATCGGATTCTGCTTTGCCAAGACCTTGCTTGTGATCACTTGAAATAACCTCGCCGTCAGACTTTACAGACACTGCAGTGACAACCCAGAGCTCCATTCCCTGGAATTTCGTGCTGTTAAAGCTGCTATCTATTCCTGCCAAGGCCGCATCTTGTTTTTTTGGTTTGTATTCAATCCAGTTCTGCTTTGCTCGTTGTATTATCAGCTCAAATTTTGGGCCCTTTAGTACAGACATGACATTGTCACGATTTTTTATGGCCTCTTTATAGACAGAGTTTAGCATGAATGGACTTTTGTTTGGAAAAATAAAACCTTTAGCATGGCAATACCGTTAACAACCAGATTCACCAAGCTCACTATCTTGTCTGAAAGAATCCTTTTTTGACTAAGATGTTGGAAGAACGGCTATTTCCGTATGCAAAGCCTACGTGGTAACAGCTATCAGAGTCGCAAGTATCGCAGTGAAGCGTCTTTTTGGCATCAATCATTGCAACAAGGGCAGGTTTGCCTGCAAGATTATCCATGATCACTATGTGCTGATCAGCTATTGCCTTGAACTCTATTGGATGAACAAATTTCTTCTGCGACTCTTTTGAATCCAAGAAATCGACAACTATGTTCTCTGCAAATGGATGGAATTTGATTGTCGGGTTTGTAAGTAGTGCCTCCTTGTGGAGTCTTTCTAGGCGTTGCTTGTTTTCTGCGTGCATATAGACTATGTCCAACGTCTTTCTTGCGGGATTCTTTCGGGTACGGTTCTTGCGCCCTTCCAATGATTTGGAATAACGCTGC
>CAZETC010000013.1:15068-20417 GCA_964515435.1 uncultured Candidatus Nitrosotenuis sp. | reverse complement strand
TTTCAGAGCAGTCTTTGGGCCTATTCGTTCAAACCCGTCTGGGTTGAAATCAGTGCCGACAAGTATCCCGAGGTCCACCATCTGCTCTCTTGTCAGGCTCAGGTCTGCAAGAAGTTTTTCCAAGTCGATGATCTCTGGCTCTATTTCGATGTAGGTGTTGCGGTTTGGGATTTTCCGTCTGCCGGAGTTTGTAAAATTTCTGACGAGTCTTTTTGCCCCAAATAAACGCGAGTCATAGTCTTGACTTGCAGACGCATAAGCTAGGCCTGTCTGGGTCATGTGCGCCGCAGTCGCCTCGCCCTCAGATGGCGCATCAATATGAGGGATGCCAAACGCGTCAAGGAGGCGCTTGGCATCATCTACCATTCCGTCCTGCATGGAAGTTGTCTGCTGGGCATATTTTCGCATGTCTACTAGGTTTCCCTCAGTAAGGGCCTTCTCGTACTTGATGGTTGCCTCTTTTTTTATCTGCTTTCTGCGCGCTATTTCTGCTGCCTTCATGGAAGGGGGCTTGCCATCAAAGACATAGACTGGCTTTATTCCCAAGGACAAAAAATTGATGTTCCTGTAGAACAACCCTGAAAGATGGCTAGTCACCCTTCCCTGGGAATCCGATAATAACATTCCATCAGGTCCGCGAATTATTGACAAAAACTGGTAAATTGTATTGTATGCATCAACGGCAATCACTTTGGATGCAAACGATTCCAGAGTGGTCTTTTCCTTTGTAATTAATCCCTTCAGGTCTAGACCCATTGGTATTGATTTGTAATGCCTGTTTTTGTATTTACTGGGACTGATTTTCTATATAGGGGTAAATGGAATCCAAAAAGTGGTGCCGGGTTAGCCAAGCGGTACGGCGACCGCCTCGAGATCTTTGAACAGGGGAGCGGTTGTGCATTCGCACTCAGGGGTTCGAATCCCTTACCCGGCGCTGTTTTGAACTATCTTGACAGATATCCATAATTATTCTGACGACAATCCACAACAATTATCACGCTGCAAAACATAAACTAACGAATGACAAATCATCTGCTTGCAAAATGCCCGTACTGCGATGAATCCATCAGATTAGATCAAAAAACATTAAGGCATCAAAACAAGTGGTTTCACGCAAGCTGTCTCCAGTTAACACTCAATAAAATTCCTCAAAAACCTTCAACACATACCGCAGATGCACAAACCGCAAGAAAACCCGACCAAATCTTCAAAACTAGAATACTTTCTGAAGACGTTTACACCAATGTACCTCCTGTAAAAAAACACTCGTTTGTACAACAACAAATCCGGTTTTCATCAACGCCAGTACTACTCGAAAAAAATCCGAAACTAAAAGAGCCACAAGTCAAGCCGGTCGAACCAGCCAAAACACATGAGGCGCCAAAGAAAGAAAAAAAGACAAGGCCTGACCCCGTTCTGATTCTTCTTGCATTAGGTGTTTTCGCGTTGATGATTTACATGGCATACACTCTGCTTTCATCAATTAGCATCATCGCAATAGCTGTGGCATCAATAATGGCGTTGTACCACCTGACGTCAAGAAAGCCCCCACAATCCCAATACGTATACAAAACAAGATCCGCATCAGTCTATTCAATATCTATTCTGATACTGCCTTTCGTTTTTGGTTCAATAATGGCATTTGATGGGTATTTTTCAGTTCTGAGTGTGACACAGTCAATATTTCTATGGTCGCTGACCCTGTCGTTTTGGCAGACGCTGCTCTTTGTCCCTCTTGCGATACGAAGCGTCACTAGGGAGTCACAGTTACCGGATCCTCCAGTGTATCCGCGAATCAGCATAATCATCCCTGCATACAACGAGGAAAAAGTAATCAGGACCACAATAGAGGCTCTTCTTGCATCCGACTATCCAGACAAGGAGATAATCGTAGTCGATGATGGGAGCAAAGACGGGACGCTGGACATTGCAATGCAATATAACGACAAGATCAAAGTGGTTCACAAGGAAAACGGAGGAAAAGCATCTGCGTTAAACCAAGGAATGCTGTACGCTACCGGCGAAATCGTTACAATAGTAGACGCAGACACCATAATCGGACACTCTGCTCTAAAACACATCGCAAAGGGAATGGCACAAGAAAATGTAGTGGCAGTAGCAGGAAATATCAAGATTCGCAACAAGGTCAACTGGCTCACATGGTGCCAAGCATTAGAGTATCTGTCAGGAATACAAATCATGAGGCGAGGTCTTGACTATTTTGGGGCAATAACCATAGTTCCTGGGGCACTTGGGGCATATAGAAAAAAGAACCTCGAAGAAGCAGGCTCGCATGACAAGGTAACACTCGTTGAGGATTTTGATGCGACGCTCAAAATTCTCCGTTCTGGGATGGTGGTAAGCGGAAGCAATTCCGCAGTATCGTACACACAGGCGCCGCAAAAAATGCGCGATTTCTACAAGCAAAGAAAAAGATGGTATCGCGGAAACCTACAGGTGCTAAAGAGGCATCGTGACATTTTACTAAATCCGAGGTTTGGCTACCTGCACAGGCTCTCATATCCATTGATGGCAATACACATGCTGATAGTTCCTGTGGCAAGCCTGATGCTCTGGGGTTTTGCCGCGTACCAGATAATACTTGGCAACTATTCGTTTGTAGCCTTTGTGCTGCTGATGTTCATAATAATGCAGTACTTGTTGTCTGCAATGGCAATTCGGATGGATAGGGATGACAAAAAAATGCTCTTTTTTTCAATATTCATGGTGCTCGGATACAAGCAAATAGTGGATTTTCTTAGCGTCAAGGCAATAGTGGAAGAGGCATTTGGCAAAAAGGCAATATGGACTAGCGCACAGAGATTAAAGCAATGATTGATCATAGACTATATCTGGGATTTTTGCTGGCATCCTGTTTTGTGGTTTCATCAGTATTTGCTCAAGAAAGCACCGGCTCTCTGGAGGTGTTCATCAAGACAGCAAACAACGATCGTATCTCGCCAGAATCCATAACAGTCAAAATCTTCAAGGATTTGGAGACCGTGCCTCTAAAGGCAATCAATCCGCTTGAAAGCAACCCTATTACAATTTCGTCGCTTCCACTTGATCACAGGTACAAGGTCGAAGTCTACATGAACAACCTGTATGCCGCCGTTGGATTCATCGACATCAAAAAACCCAATGAGCAAATTGAAATGACAATCAAGAACCCCGGCGGCATGCGCCTTAACATATTCTACAAGGACGGCCAGACCCCGCTCGCAAATGCCATGGTCTGGATAAAATCACATGACGGCAAGCCATGGTTCTATTCAGAAACAGACAAAAACGGGCAAACTACCCGGGTGTGGCTGTATCCAACCATAAAAGAGGGCAATTACTACTATGCCGACATATCGCTTGGGCAAAACATTCTCTATACTTATTCTCCGATAAAACTAGAGCCAGGTGTCGCACAAGAATTCAAGATAGTGACAAAGTGGCCCTCAATAATCGATAAGATGATCACAGTCGAGGCCTACAACAGCACGACAAACAAAGTGACAAAGCAGGACGGCACGTTTGTGGCGCAGTTATACGACATAAAAAAGAACAAAATCGCAGAATCACAGGTGACTGACAAGGGGCTTGCACACTTTACAAAGCTCAAAGTAAACAATTACGCGCTATACATAAAGGAAAAAGATGTCTCTGGCCAGCTAAAAACCATCGTAGGAAAAAAAGTCACAATACTGGACTCTACGGATAAAATCAAAATATACTTGCACAATCCGGAGCTAAACGATGATCACCTGAACTGTAATTGTGTGGCATTCAGACTCGACGACGTACAGGACTTTTTCCGCTCGCCCGCGCAGCAAGCGATAATTTCTACATTCAAGGACAAAAACGCGCCGCTCACGTTAGGGGTGATTGGGGGCGTTATCGGCACTGAGCAAAAACTGGTGTCTGCAATCAAAGACGGGTTGGCCAGTGATGGAATCGAAATTGCAAACCACAGCTGGCGACACAACATCTACACAAAAATGACAAAAACAGATCAGGATGCCGACATAAAGAAGACCAACGACAAAATCTTTGAGGTGTTCGGCGTTACTCCTAAAACATTCATCCCTCCGGAAAATCTGTTCAACAACGATACCCTTTCCGTTCTAAAAGGAAATGGCTTTACACACATGAGTCACGGCGAATCCGGAACAGTTGACATTCCACCCAAATTCGTAAAGTCTGATTTTTACCAGTTTCCAATGTCTGCATATACTGCAAAGCTGAACCCAACCACCGGATATTGGCAGCACACGACAAACGACCAAACACTTGAAAAAATAAGCGACAGTCTCTTCAATTACGGATATGCAGTGGTGATGATGCATCCACACGAGTTCTCGCTTTACGAAAATGCCGCTTATGCAAACAAGGTAAACATGACAAAAATAGAAGAACTTGGGTCACTAATCGACAAAATTCAGGCAGAAAACCTCCAGATACTCACAATCGGCTCGATTCAGGACTATAATGTCCCAAAGGTCGAAAAGCCTGTTGAAGCAACGCAGCCAGACCGAAACTGTAACTGCATTGCCTTCAGACTAGATAACGTGCAGGACTTTTGGCTAAACGACGTCCAAAACACACTGATTGAAACATTTGATGACAATAAAGTTCCGCTGACAATAGCAGTCATTGGCAAGTTCATAGGGGATGATCCAAAGACTGTTAATCCAATAAAGCAAAAACTGGAAAACAACTCTGCCAACACGAGACTTGCAAACAGGGGATGGGAGTACGTAGACCATACCGGTTTTAGCAAGGAAAAACAGGCATCAAGCATCAAGCAAACCAACGACAAAATAAGCAAAGTGTTCGGCGCAAGGGCATATGTCTTTGCCCCACCGTATGACTCGTTTAACCAGGACACCTTAGATGCAGCATCACAAAATAAAATTCTCTACCTGAGCTCAAACGTGGGAAAAACAAACCCCGCAATTTCGTTGGGATCACTAAAACATGTCCCAAGCACCGACTCGTTTACGAATCTAATTGACAACGATCCGTTCTTGAGCGGAACTATTAGGCAAAAGGCAATGCAGAAAGTTAGCTCAAACATCCAGCAGCACGGGTTTGCGCTCATAAGCTTACAGCCACCTGATTTTGCGGTAAAAGACGGCGAATTCAAAAACGAAGTCGACGCAGACAAGCTGGCCCTCCTGAAATCAATAATCAGCGATGCAAAATCAGGCGGGATGAGAATGGTGTTACTTGAGAGAATTCCAGCACTGCTGGACGAAAGCACAATCGTAATCCCTGACTGGGTCAAAAGCAACGCTGGCTGGTGGGCAGGAGGGAAGATAGACGACTCTGATTTTACAAAAGGGCTGGAATATCTAATAG
>CAZETC010000013.1:14169-15058 GCA_964515435.1 uncultured Candidatus Nitrosotenuis sp. | reverse complement strand
AGGCAACTCTGACTTTGTAAAAGGAATACAGTACCTGATACAAAACGGAATAATTGTAGTTTAGCTTGGAAACGACGACCCTGGGCCTGCCATGTCTTCTGGTTTTACATTCTGATCCCACTTGCCCCGCAGTCCTTTGATTAGAAAGAACACTCCGGCACCAATCAGCACCAACACGAGCGCAAAAAATGCGGCCTTGTTTCCTGCTGCCACGTTACAATCTACTTCCGTCTGCTCTCCATTCTCAAACTCGTAGCAGTCGCCAAACTCCTGGGCCTGTATGGTTAGGTTGTAGTACTGCTGACCAAATATTCCAAAGACCAAAAAGCCTACAAAAATAAACACGATGCCTAACATCGTGAACCTCGTGTCGCTCACAAATTCAGTAATACGAGCTAACTTAAGATGGTTTTTCTAGTCTCGTCTTGAGATTTTTTAACGAGTTCTTGTAAAATGACTCGATGAATTCCAAGAACTCCTTGAATTTTTTAGTGTCATGGCTGTCGCTTATCAAAAATGAAGTCCAGCTAACTTGGCTCGTCTTGCCTTTTGGCAAAATGGAAATTGTTGCATGATATCCATCCAATGGCAACCCACTCGTGGCAATGTACGAAAGGTACTTTCCGTCTTCCCAACCGACCGCATACTCGATGACCTCCGCTCCGTCAGAAAATGATATCTTTCTCCCAGCGCCAAGGCCATATCTTGTTTTTGAAAGAAACTCGGTTTTCTGTACGCCCTGCACCCATCTGTCTAGGCCAACAAAATTGCTAACCTCCTCCCAAATCATATGTGGGTCCTTTTGAATTGCAACTGATTGTTTTACCGTAGCGCAAAACCTGCTTTGATCCGCACTTGCAGTAATGACGTGTGTCACAAGTTGATGAAT
>CAZETC010000013.1:1761-14159 GCA_964515435.1 uncultured Candidatus Nitrosotenuis sp. | reverse complement strand
ATGAATAGGCATCAATTTTTAAATTTTAAGAACTGGCAGCGTTTGACAGTATAGGCTAGCCCCGATAAGTTTACAGAACCAGTTTTGATAAGAACCACTAGGCATGGTTTTTGGATGGAGCAAAAAAAATCAGGAAAACTCTGAGCAGCAAACGCAATCAGGCCAAGATCTCAACACGTCGGAAATAAGTCAAGTCTTGGCAAAACACATAGAGTCCAGGCAGAAAAAAATCCTAGAGCAAACAAAGGCGCTCTTTGAGGAAATGCAAAAGGAAATCAACTCGATCTACGGCATAATCTCCCATCTAAAAGGCGACGATCTAAAAATAGATGACATTGACAAGAGACTCCAAATTCTAGTTGCTAGAAGCAAGGCCGAAGTAATAGAGACGATATCAAAAGAGTCGCAAAAGCAGCTACCTCAAGTAAAAAGCTATGCTGATGTTGTAAAGACCGCAGAGTTTGCTTCGTACACGCTTAAAAAAATTGGCGACGTGCTTGGGAAACACAGTCGCGTCATACACGTCTTTGCAAAAAAATACGCCCAAGACCTAAAGGCACACCTTGAGCTTATGACAAAAAACTATACCATGATATCAAACATGATCGGGCAGATCTCGTCATTAGAAGCCTCGTCTGCAATGACTCAGGACAAGGTAGCAAAAATTATCGGCACGTCTCAGAGCATTGTTGATAGCACAAGACACATTGCCAAACTCAAAGAATCGCACGGCGACGCCGAGGTGGTAGCAAGCCTGACGCAACAACAAATCTCTAATGTGTTTTCATCGCCAACATTTGCAAAGTTTCTAGAGTGTCAGGAAAAAATAAAGCAAGTTGAGGCCAAAGAGGACAAGATAAACAAGGGAATAGACGACGAGTTTTCAAAAATATCCAGGCCTCTTGGCAAATACGTCTATGTCACCTCGCTTGAAAAGCCGCTCAAAATGTTGCTGGAAAGGCTTGTCGAGAACCCATCTGGGGCAATTCTTGAAAACAAGGACTCGATTGTAACTATTCTTGAATCGTGCATGAAGGGGATACTGTCCGGAGCTGTGTCCGTAAAGGAGACAGACAAGTCAGTTGATCACATAACTCATGTTTTATCCCTGCTTGACGGCTTTATCGCACAAAAAAACGATCTTCAGGCACATCTTCAGGATCTAAGAAAAACCTTGGAGACCTTTGACATGCGTCAGGTTGAGACTCTTGAAAGGCGACTGGCAAAAGCAAAGTCAGACATGGAGGATGCCAAGATAAAAATCGCAAACCTCGAGTCTGAGCTACGGCAGCAAACAGAACAAAAACAAAAGCTGCTAGAGGAGCTGAGGCGCTCGCTAGAACAAATTCTGGGCACAAAATACCGGATACTGGAGTGATCCACGTGGAACGAAAGGTGATGTTAAAAAATGAAGCACGCGATGGAATTCTCACATACTGCAAGCTAAAGCATCCATCAGAAGGAATACTAGTACTCAAAGGCAAATCAAAAAAGGGGATAATTACAATTGATGGTCTGGTCATACCGCCGTTTTCGTACAGTGATCAAACATTCGCAGGATTTCCACAATCCTTTCTGCCGCTTGATCTCTCCTATGTCGGCATAGCCCACTCGCATCCGAGCGGTTCTGCAGAGCCGTCGGTAACGGATTTGCACAACTTCTTTGGTCTTGTTTCGATAATAGTAAAATCGCCATACGATGACGAGGACATTTTTGCATGGGACAGCCATGGAAACCAGCTCGAGATAATCTTCGAGTCTGATGCAGAAGAAAAAAGCTGACAAAACTTTATTAGGCTTTTAAAGGGAATGAATATGTTGTACAACTACAGAAACTATCTGATATTTCTATTTGCATCCCTGGCAGTAAGTATCGGGTTACAGATGGTTCTTCCGTTTCCGTATGGACTTGCAGCAGCACTTGCAATCTTTATCATGCTGCCGTTTTTCATACGACGCAGGTACATGAACAAAATGCGCGGTTACGGAGAGTCTGGTAAGGGAGGAGGATTTTTTGGATTCAACTCCGAAGGTGGTGGTGGAGCTGTCAAATATGTCTGCCTTACGTGCAGCCATAGATTCAAGGGTGCCACATGTCCTAGATGCGGCTCAAAAATGAAGCGCGCCGACTTTTAGATCATGTCACTTGAAAAGCTGCGCCAGCAGGCAATATATCAAAACTCGATAGATACCTGGATTGCGATTTGCGAGGAAAAACAAATCGACTGGTACGAAATCGAGAGGTACAAAAAATTCATAGACCATCTACTCAAAAACGGCGTAGGCCTAAAGAAATTCCCCCTCTGCATCAAGGAAACTGGAGGTATGTACGAAAGGGGAAAGGACAAGACACAGTTTGCAGAAGCCTTGGCGCAGCTAACCGACCCAAACGCGGCCG
Source organism: uncultured Candidatus Nitrosotenuis sp. (assembly GCA_964515435.1). GTDB lineage: Archaea > Thermoproteota > Nitrososphaeria > Nitrososphaerales > Nitrosopumilaceae > Nitrosotenuis. The sequence goes on along the minus strand of CAZETC010000013.1, from coordinate 11,761 downwards.
CATATACTGTTAAGCTAAATGATCAGACGCTAAAAATAATCAGAGAGTTCCAGCCGGCAAGCTAGCGCTTTAGCTTCGGATTGGCTACTGCCTCAAGCGAGTTTCCAATAAACACAAACGCAAGGCCTGTGACTGCGACCATTATCCCGGGTGGCATAATCCACCACCATAACCCACGTGCAGCAGCGCCGTGTGACTTTGCATCATGCAGTATCTGGCCCCACGTGGGAAACGTAGGATCGCCTAGGCCTAGGAAGCTAAGGCCTGCTTCGGTAGTGATAGCGGCAGGGACAGATATTGCAATGCTTGCCAGCGCATACGGCATTATCTGCGGGAGTATGTGCCTGAAGATTATCTTCGAGTCTTTTTGGCCCATGGTTTTTGCGGCATCGACAAACTGTCTTGTCTTTATTTGCAAGGCCAGGCTTCGTGAAACCTTGGCTACACCGACCCACCCAAAAATCATCAAAAACCCAATCATGAGTAATATGCTGTTTGATGTGGTCACTGACAAAATTATCAAAAACGGTAGGGCCGGAAGCGCATAGATTACGTCGTTGAGACGCATCATGGACTCGTCGGTCTTTCCTCCCTTGTAACCTGCATACACGCCAAAGACGAGTCCTGATACTACAGAGCCGACTGCGACTACCACCCCGATAAAGAGCGCGACCGGCGTGCCCCACAACAGCCCGATTGCAAGATCCCGCCTCAACTCGTCGGTGCCCACAAGACCAAAGGCCTTGCCGCCAAGAATAAAACGGGAATCTGAAAACGCGTTTTTAGAATCGACGCTTGACATCTTTACAAAAAAGACGTACTTTCCCTTCAAGACCTCGTAGTTGGACGATTTTGAAAAGACGGTTTCCCTTGCGGCCATTCCATCAATCTGGTATGAAAACTTGGCTGACTGCAGCGTCAGGTTCTTCTTTATGGAATCGTTTGCAGAGAAGATCTTGTCATAATATGTCGTAGGTTGCGGGGAATGGGGCAGTGAGGATGAGATGAGCTGCAAGACTACGCCGTCTGGCCTAAGCACGCTTAACTGTAGTAGCGGCGCCCCCTCATATTCTACAGTGTATTGGAAGAGAAAGTCGTTTGGGAAATTATCATAGTTGTAGTCTATTTCGAATTTCTGAACAGTCACATACATAGAATCGCCTTCTTGCAGAACCGTATTGGCTGCGTCAACTATCTGGTGCTCTGGCATCTTTTTTTCGGAAAAAAAGTTTACCCAGACTGGCAATGCAGACTTTGGATACGCAGTCCAGCTCGCAGGATTATTCCACTGTCGGTATGTGTCGACGGGAATGAATGCTGCCGTGAGCGCGGAGACCAAAATCAGGCAAAGTAGTATCCCTATTCCGGCTAGCCCGATTTTGTTTGCGACAAAGCCGGCTTTGATTTCCGTATATGTTGCCATCTCAGACCGTCCTGATTCTTGGGTCTAGGTACCCATACAACAAGTCAGACACAAAGATGCTCAGAAGGAAGAAGACTGTCAGGACATAGGTCGCGCCGATTATCACTGGAAGGTCCATGACGTTTATCGCCTCAAAGTAGAGCCGACCCATGCCTGGCCAGTCAAATACGGCCTCTGTAATTATGGCGCCTCCGAGCGAGCCAGATAAGCTTAGTGCAAGAATCGTAATTATTGGGGGGGCAGCGTTTCGCAGTGCGCTGCCAAAAATTATTCTGCTTTGCTTTATGCCGATTGCCCTTTTTGCGAAAATAAAGTCCTCCTGAAGTATCCCTATCATAAAGTTCCTGACGAGGTACGCCCACGTGCCAAATCCTATCAGGACGATTGTGATTAGCGGAAGTGTCATGTGGTATAACAACGCTGGAATGTATCCTGGGTCGTCTGGAGCCAGAAGGGGAGTTGCCCTTGCAGGAAATATGCTGTATGAAAATGAAAATGTAAAGATCATGATGAGGCCTACCCACCACACAGGGAAGCTGCTGCTAATCACTGCAAACGACGACGTCAGCTTGTCTAACTTGGACCCTGTCTTGCTCCCCGACGTGGCGCCGACAAGTATCCCAATTACAGATATTATGATTGTCGCAGTGGTGAAAAGAAGAATTGTCCTTGGCAGTTTCTCTAAAATAATGTCGCCTACCGCAGTAGAGCCAGAATCACTAGTCAGAAACGTAGCGTGACCAAAATCCAAAACCAGTATTTTGTACATGGCAAGCCCAATTCTATTTGGCGAATACCACGGCGCGTCGAGTCCGAGGTTTTTGACTCGCTGCTCAATTTGGCCCTCAATGTAAGAGTCCAGCTCTTGGGTGCTCTGGAACCCTGCTACTAGATCCGTGTTCTGAACTATCTCCGACCTGATCTGGATTGCGACGCCTTTTTTCATTATTGCATCCATGTTGGAGCCGACCAGGAGAACCGTGAGAAAAAGAGTCGCCATCAAAACCCCGAACAATATGATGCCACGGCTTGCAAAGTACCGCTTTAGGCCCATCGGTTTGATTGGTGAAATTAGTTTAAAATCTTATTCTACAAATGTCTGTTAATTCTCTGGTTGGTCATAATCACAGATTCCTGCGGAGATCTAGGATAATTCCCTGCAGGTCGGCGCTAGTTTTCTGATGTCGTATCTGTTTAACCAAACTGGAGTATGCTCTGGATGGGAATGGCTTTGTCTGTCAAGGGCGAGGGTACGCGCCTTACAATTCCAGTGCCTAGACCGATTCCTGCAGAAATCATCATCTGCTATTCAACGACTTGGATTATAATTTCCACGGAAATTGATCGGTTTTAACAGCTCCAATCTGGAACTTTGATTATAAAATTACTTGAGATTTTTGTTGAGCTTTAGGCCGTTTACTTTTTTGCTGTTGATTTTTGTATCCTGTACCTTTTTTATCTTGGAATAATTTTCGGTGTTGTTGTCGCCTATCTTGGCAAGTTCTTCTTTTGTAGTTGAAAGCTTTTCAAGATATGCCTTTCTTGCTTCTTGGAGAGATCCACCGTTGTCCAGCACTGACTTCATGGCATATTGCGCTTCTTCATAGATTCTTTTTGTATAGTTCATCTGGTGTGAGATCGTGTCCTTGATCCGCGGATCTAGTTTTGATAGGTATCTTTCATATTCGTCGCCAGTATAAACGCCAGCGCCGACTGGTCGCTCCTCTAGCGCAAGATCAAGTCTCTGCTTTGCGGCGTCCCGTTTTTCTTCAATTGCAAAACTTTTGGCCTCGTTGTACTCCTGCCGCTGTTTTCTTTTGTTCTGCTCTTCAACGTATTTCTGATAATGCTTTAGCTTGAGTGCCTTGTATGGATCACCTGAAAGGCCGCCATCGTCTGGCCTGTTTTCCACAGTCTGTGCGTGATAGTAGAGATCGCCAAACGTGGACTGCTTATCACCCACCTTCAGAATCGTAGTTGCAAACCCTTTCAAATCGTTTACCTTGGCCGAAACACTTACGGAGAATGTGCCTGGGATGTGTTGCTCCCCAAACTCGTATCTAAAACCGCCCTTGTCATCTGTTAGCGTTGATGCAACAACCCCGGCAAATCTGATCTTTACATCTGCACCGATAACTGGCTTTGATGCCTGGTTTAGGACGGTGCCAAAAATCACCGGCTTGTCGTTGATGCCGATTCTGGGCTGCTCAAATTCTGCCTTGACTGCAAAGTCCCACAACGTGGCTGCAAAAGCAGAAGTGACGCTGCCTAAGAGCATCACTGCTAGCAAAACACCGATTATGACTAGGCGGTTCAATGACGAGTTTTTTTGTTTTTTCTGTTAACCCCGCAGCTCAAATTCAAAATAGCTCTAAATCAGTTATTTTTGAGTAGAATGCTGACTGGAGCAAATTTCAGTCTGATCTAAAACCAAGCCGTCCTGATCCAAATTGATCTATTACCATTCCATGATCAACTTAACATTTGATGGGAAAAAAGCTCTTGGCCCAAAAATTGATCCAAAAATATCCCCAATCGAGCGAAAGCTTTTAATCGCCGTGATTTTTACGATTAAAATATTGCAACTAAAATTATACACCATCCTACTGACTTTGCTAGTTTTGGCAACAGTGCCGGCCCAGGTATTAGCTCAAGTTAACCCAAATACCGCGCATACCGTTAACGTCGTCAAGTCCGGCGACTTTGTCACCTTGGCTGGAGAAGGCATAGATCCGGATGATGACACGCTAGACATTTCTTGGGTTCAGATAGGTGGCGAAGAAGTTGACCTGATGCCTTCTGCATTTGTGGCAGAACCGACCTTCAAAGCACCAGAGGTTGAAAATGGCAGAGTCAAGATTCTAACATTTGAGTTAACAGTTACAGACCCGTACGGCGGATCTGATGTTGATACCATCAAAGTCACAGTTATGCCAAGAAACCAGCCGCCAACAGCTGACGCAGGCCCAGATCAAACCGCAGAAAAAGGCGACGCAGTCACGCTTGAAGGAGATGGCTCTGATCCAGACGGAGACTCACTCAATTACCGCTGGTCACAAATTGACGGGCCAATCGTAACACTAGATGATCCAACTTCTCAAAGTCCGAGTTTTGATACTGGAGAAATGTCAAGAAACACTGGCACACTACGATTCCAACTCACAGTCGGTGACGGCTATGGCGGAATCGCAAGAGACAGCGTAACTATCAAAGTAACCGCAGGCAAGCCTTCCCTGATTTCTGCCAAAGCAGGCCCTGATCAACTAGTTGACGAGGGAGACGAGGTTCAGCTAGACGGAGTCTGCAATGATAAACTTGGAAGAGACGTATCGTACATGTGGACACAAACAATTGGTCCATTCTCGGAGCTCTCATCAAACGCAGACCCTGATCCAACATTCACCGCACCAGAAATTCCAAATGGTCCAAACGTTCCGATGGCATTCAGATTCACATGCGAAGTTGAGAGCGGCGGAAGTGCGACAGATATTGTAATTGTTAGAGTTAGACCGATAAACGATGATCCACTTGCAGATGCAGGACCGGACAAGAACACACTGTCATTCAGATATGTTTACTTGACAGGTTCAGGAACTGACTCTGATGGTGACAAGCTAAAGTACACTTGGACACAAACAGATGGCGAAGATGTCGACTTGATTTATCCAAACAAGGCTGAGGCAAGAATCATGGCACCCGATGTGACCGGCGGCGCATCAATGGACTTGGAATTTGAATTAACAGTTACTGACCCATATGGCGGAGAAGACTCTGACACTATGGTAGTCACAGTTTATTCCGATAATGTCAGAGCATCAGCAGATGCAGGCCTCGACCAAGTAGTTGATGAGCAGACCGAGGTGACACTATCTGGAACAGGCGAGGATGATGACAGCGAGGAAATTACGTTCGAGTGGAGACAAATCGGCGGTGAGGAAGTAGAGCTATCTGCGACCGACGAACCAGAACCGACATTTACTGCACCAGTTGTGGATAATGGAAGGGTGAAGATCCTAGTCTTTGAACTCAGAGTGGCAGATGAAAACGGGCACCCGTCCAAAGACCTCACCAAAGTAACAGTATTGCCAGTTAACGGCCTCCCAGCAGTAGATGCAGGAGATGACCAGCAAGTGGATATTGGCGCTACAGTATCACTTAGCGGCTCTGCCTTCGATGAGGATGATGATGAATTGACATATCTGTGGAGCCAGATAGAAGGACCATCAGTAGCACTAACTAGCGAAACTGATCTTGAAACTGGATTCACTGCTCCAAAGGTAGCAGTTGACACTCCAATAACATTCCAGTTGATTGCCAACGACGGTCAGGCAGACAGCGAACCAGACGACGTCACCATAACAGTAATAGGCGAAATCACAAAGCAACTGACTGCATATGCAGGAAAGGACAAAACCGTCCCAGAACTATCGACAGTTACGCTATTTGGTTCTGGTAAGGACCCACTCAAGCTAAAGCTTGATTATGATTGGAGACAACTCTCTGGAGAGCCAGTGACCTTGTCATCAACAAGCCTGCCAAAACCATCGTTTGAAGCCCCAGAGGTAGCAAACGGCGAAACAAAGACACTGGTCTTTGAGGTGAGCGTGAGTGACGGCGAAGGCAGAAGCGCAAAGGATACAATCACAGTTACTGTCGTACCGATAAACGGTGACCCGACAGCAATTGCCACTGTCAAAAGTGTCAGAGAAGCAATCTAGACACCTTCTGATTAATTTTTCTAAAAGTATATCTTATAAATACAACACCCAGCACTAACATTGAATTTTGGATTTAGAAAAATTCCGGGACGATGTATATGCTGTCACCAACAGACTTGCGCCACAACTGCAAAAAGACGATCTGCCAAAACTGAATTACGTGCGCCAGCGCCTAATAGACCTGTACCAGCAAAACCTCGTGAAGATAAATCATTCTGTGCTGGAGCTTATATGCGCGGCAAACTTGGTGGCAAAGGGATACACTGTAGATGTTGAAAAACAGCTGACAAACTCGCTTGTCTGTGACATTTATGCAAAAAAGGGCGACCATGTTTCCATAATAGAAATAGAAACTGGGTTTACGCCACCTGAGCACGCACTGGACACGATTAGCTACTATGTCTCAAGGATAGTGAGCAAGATTGCCAGGTATAGCAAATACTGCAACGAGTTCTCGCTTGCGACCCCGGTGATTGGGATGCTGCCAATACACGAACTGTTTCTTAATCCTCCATCCCTTCGGCCGAAAAGCAAAGTCAAAAAAATAAAAACCATGTGCGACCAATTCTACAAAAATCCGCCAATAGAGCATGATGACATTTTAAACGCAAAACTAAACTCGATATACTTGATAAACATCGACAAGGGATTTGCAAAGGAAATCGATCCTGCGTCGTATTACAAGATGATAGTGTCGATTCTAGAAAAGAGCGAGATTGATCTCTGACATAGTGCTAAAATATGGCTGCCGTGTAAGTATGGCATGATCTGCGGAAATTGTGAAAAGCACAAGCACTTTGAGTGCATTGACTGCCAAAATGATCACAAAACTGAGTTGTGCAGCTGTGATTGCCACATAAACGGCGAAATGCACAAGCACTAGATCAAAAATCTGTTCTCCAATCGGTCCTTAGCTTTTTCTCAATGTTGTCTGCCATGACATCAAGATCATGCGTGTCGCCAAAACTCTGGTACGTCAGTTTTTCAAGGGTCTTTATCACGCTTTTTGCTGTGCGATATTGCGGAATCGATGGCTCGTTGAGCTCGCCATAAAGTCCTATTCCATTCAAGTTGTTTGACATCGCGTATCCAAGTATCAATCCGTTGAACCCGGTTATGACTGATTTTGACGGCGTCATGCTTACGCCAAGTTTTCCAAGCTGGGAGGATATCTCCTGCGACGTGGTCGTGACAAAGGTACGCGGATCCCCAAAAACAGTATTTTCCGTGTGAAATCCTCCAAGTGTATAGATGAACTTGGAGCCATACTTTTTTGCAACGTCAATCACGTCTTTGCAAAGTGAATGGAGCTCCTCGTTTGTTTTTGGTTGTCCGAACCCGCCCCCGAAAATGATGAGATTTTTTGTGTGGCGGTACTCCCAGATCTCTTTTGGAAGTTCAATATGTCCTCCCTTGTCAAGAACGTAAGTGATGTCGTCGGATTCCGCAGTCCTAAACAAGGCGGATTTTTTTGATTTGTTTATGAAATCAATAACAATATTGCCTACATTTCCCATGTCTTGCAGCGCCGCAATGATCAGCGGTTTTTCAATAACTGGCTCGTGCGTCTGCGTGAATTTCACAGCCTTGACTGTGTCGCTAAATGATTAAAACTTTGGTGAGGTTGGCATGTTGAGTATAAAATTTGCATGTACGCATCGAATTATTCATGAAATTATCAATACGGTAATTGGTTTTATCAAAATCTGCCCAAGGTCTACAGTGTTTTATGCGATTTTTTCATGACGTGATTATTGGCTGCATCTGCTGGAAGATTCATAAACCGAAAAAACTATCCAACGGAGATCATTCATGTCCAACTTCGGTACTTTGGAATATGTACTTGACAAATTCTCTGACACGTGGAGCTGGAAAATTACGGGCGAGCGTGCAGTCACGATGGTCTCTCGCATAATGCCTCAGGCGTGGTACGGCAACGGGGAATTCGAGGCCATTGTTCCAGACAACCCAAAAAACATCCGGCAGATAAAATGGATAATGGATAGATATCCACTTGAAATCCTCTCCAAAAATGTCTGGCAAAAAAAACTCCCCCCGTCAGCGAAGCCCGTAGTGAAAAAACCTAAAAAAATAGATCGGCTAAACCTTGCAAATCCTGGCAAGCAGTTCATGGGCACTCTGTTCAATTTTCAAAGGGAGGGTCTTGACTTTTTGCTAAAATCCTCAGGCAACGCACTTCTTGCAGACGACATGGGCCTCGGCAAGTCAGTCGAGACCCTTGCATATTTGTCTTCAGAAAAAAACGCGTTTCCGGTATTGATAGTGGCCCCGCTTGTCACACTGCAAAACTGGCAGCGAGAGATCGCAAAATTTCTCATGCGAAAAAGCAGGAACGGAAAAATCATCGAAGGCGAGCCGCCAACCTCTAACATTATTCGTGTCGGAAAATCCGAAGACCTTGGCAAGTACGATTTTTACATAATCAATTACGAGCTCTTGCACAAACGACAAGACGACCTCGCAAAGCTAAGCCTCAAAACAATAGTGTGTGATGAGGTGCAGCATCTCAGATCAAAAACAACGCAAAAGTACCACGCGATAAAAAAACTCGCAGCACTAGAGTCGGTAAAATACAGAGTTGGTCTGTCAGGAACGCCAATCTATAACCGCGGCTCTGAAATCTGGCCAATAGTTGACATCCTAAGGCCTGGGTTGCTCGGCAATTTCAAAGAGTTCTGCGAGTATTTCTGCTATATCAACGAAAAGGGAAAAGCGATTGTTCTGGAAAACAAGCGTGAATCCCTGCGCAACATGCTGCAAAAACACGTAATGCTGAGGCGCAAAAAGGCAGATGTCTTAAAAGAGCTAAAAGAAAAGGTCCGATACAAGGAAGTCATAGATTCTGATATCAACTATTACAATTTGGAGCTGGAAAAAATCTGGAAAAAACTCGAAGAGGAACGAAAGGTAGCGCAAACCGCGTTTGATGCATCAAGTGCATACCAAAGGGCAATACAAAGCGAAAGGCAAGCAGCTGGTGCGGCAAAACTCCCACACGTTATTAATTTTGTAAAGAACATCATGGAAATAGAAGAAAGCGTTGTCGTGTTTTGCCACCACAAGTCAATTCATTCGCTTTTGCACCAAAGCCTTGCGGAGTTCAAACCTGCATCGATAATTGGCGGCCAGTCTGACAATGAAAGACAAAGAAACATAGACTCATTCCAGGACGGCCAGACAAAGCTTATGATCGCAGGGCTCAGGGCCGGAAACGTCGGCATAAACCTAACCCGTGCAAGATATGTGATATTTGCAGAGCTTGACTGGAGCCCGGCAATACACCTGCAGGCAGAAGACCGACTCCACAGAATAGGACAAAAGGGAACTGTCTTTGCATACTATTTGATCGGAAACGGAACGCTCGACGAACATGTGGCACAGGTACTAGTTGACAAGAGCTACGAAATCGATGCAATAATGGACAACACGGTGGAGTCATTTGAAAACAAGGAAAAGGCTCAGATGATCCTAGCGCAAATACAAGACAAGATAAAATCAATCATAAGAAACTAATATTACAAATTTCATAAAATATCTGACATGGACTTTATGCTTGAAGAAGAAATGATTGACCTTATAACATTCTGTCTTCAAAACCCTGACTCTTCAGATGTGGCTCAAAAAAGGCAGCGCATGAATGAGATAGGAAAAGAGATATACACTGACGGCGGGCTGGACGCGCTTGAAAACATGTTCTTTGCACTAGAAAACCGAATCAAGGAAGAAACAGGCATGGATCCACGCCCGTTCCGTGTCATGTGGAACGGAAACACACCAGAGTGGGAATTTTAGTGGAAAAAGAGAGGAAAAGGCTTCTTATGCCTTTCCGATTCTAAAG
>CAZETC010000013.1:0-1751 GCA_964515435.1 uncultured Candidatus Nitrosotenuis sp. | reverse complement strand
TTCTATTAGCGGACTGCTGTAAAAATTATTTAACACACGGGTAGATTGGACGATCGATTTTGAGGTCTAGGTACCATGTCTAAATTCTACTACAAAAAGGTCATTGCAACTCGACATTTTTCGTCTCTCTGCTGAGTATGGTAGGTATTATAACAATCACTGCCCCGATTATGATGTTTATCCCAAGTGCAATTGGAATCATTTCTTTTGTGGCACTCGACATCAGGTGTAGTGCAATCAGCGGCGACCATGATCCGAAAATCAGTCCTGCGTTGTAAGAAAAACCAGCGGCGCTGTTTCTTGCTTGCGTTGGAAACCGCTCGGAAAAAAATGCTGGGATCGGCCCTGATGCCGTTGAAATTACAAATGCGTAAACAATCACGAACAGTCCTACAAATAGAAACTTGTTGAGAATTATTGTTGCTAGAGGTATTGAAACAAGAACCGACGCAGCGACAAACAACAAAATCGCATTTTTTCTTCCGACTTTTTGAGAGAGCCATCCTGTGAAAATCATTCCAATCCACGACGACGCTGTGGCATAGATCATCATCACGGCAACGTCGCTTTTTTCAAAGCTTCCAAACTGCTGGAGGTATGTTGGGAGTATGCTGATTGAGCCGTGATACATGTAGACCATGCCTGTCATTATTGCGGCGCAAAGCAAGAACTCTTTCCGATATTCCTTCCCGAAGACTATCTTTCTTAACGGCGATTTTTCAAGCGTATTTTTGAGGCGTTTCTCAGTCCACAGCGGGGATTCGTCCATGCTGAGCCTGACAAACAATGCCACAAATCCAGGTATTATCCCGGTAAAGAAGAGAATCCTCCAACCGATCTCTTCAAACGCCTGCCCCGGGAATACAATTGTCATCACCTGAAACGCAATTGCCGCCAAGAGAAATCCGAATGAAAACCCGCTCTGCAAAAATCCTGAAAAAAGCCCACGCCTTTGTTTTGATATGCTCTCCATTGTGATGACTGCGCCACTGCCCCATTCTCCGCCGGCAAATATGCCCTGAACTAGTCTGATGAGTATGAGTAACACTGGGGCCATTATTCCAACCATTGCGAAAGTTGGAAGGAGTCCAACTGCAAATGTTGCAACGGAAAAGCCAAGAATCGTAATTATCATGGCCTTTTTTCTGCCAAATCTGTCTCCATAAATTCCAAAAATGACTGATCCGAGTGGCCTCATTATCAACGTGACAGTATAGGAAGCAAACGCTGCAATTATGCTCAACACTGGATTCTCTGACGGGAAAAACAGCTGGCTGATCGACGGGATGACAAGTAGCATCAGGACAATGTCGTATCCGTCAAGTGACCATCCAAAAAATGATCCTGTGACAATTTTCTTTTGCGCCGAAGTCAGACTCAACAAGTTTTTTGCGTGGGGGTTCTATTTTAGCTCTAGAATTATCCCGTGACTAGCTTACGGTTATTTTGAACTCAAGTGATGGGGTGAGAGCAGAAGCATCCTTGATGCTGTCCCAGACATAGATCTCGGCAGTATACGTCCCAGGACTTTCCGTAGACCATGAAATTGCAGGTGAGAGTGTTTGCTGCGGATTTAGTGAGGCAGAAATCCACGTGATCTTTTGCGAAACCTTGTTTTGGTTTACAATCTGGACAATGTAGACAAATATCTGTGGCTTGTCTTGCTTGTTTGTGACATCTGCGGAGACTTGGATCTGCTGGCTTGTGTTTATGTTCTGAGACATCGCCTCGCCAAAAGAGTTGACTAGGCG
>CAZETC010000012.1:12658-21222 GCA_964515435.1 uncultured Candidatus Nitrosotenuis sp. | reverse complement strand
ATCCTTTTGCCAGCCAATCATTCTAAGACTTGTGATATGGTATAAAATATTTTCTGACTGTTTCAAACTTAAATTGCGATAAATGCTAGTCTAGCCAGTGGTAGACGTAGCAGAACCTAGGCACATTGAACCGCACCTCTCAGAGTCGAGTGGAATTCGTGACTTTGTCTTTGGTTTCGGGGACGGGATAAACACGTCGCTTGGAATTGCGGCAGGAGTAGCTGGAGCTGATGTATCATCAAACATAATAATTCTCGCGGCTCTGGTTGGAATGTTTACAGGTGCAAAAGCAATGGCAGTCCAGAACTATCTGGCAGTAAAGGCGCAACGCGAGCTGCTCAGGTCAGAGATTGCAAGGGAAGAGTGGGAAATCGAAAACAAGCCGGAAATAGAACGACAGGAAATTGAGGAAATCTACAAGGCAAAGGGATTTTCGGCAAAAGATCTGGAGATGATTGTAAACAAGATAACATCTGACAAAAAAGTCTGGCTTGATACGATGCTTACAGAAGAGCTCAAACTAAACATCGATGTCTTGGGAAACCCGCTAAAAAGCGCATTTAGAATGTTTGGGGCGTTCTTGGTTGGCGGGATACTCCCGATAATTCCGTTTTTCTTTTCACAAGGGTATATCCCGCTTGGGGTAGCAGTAGGAATAAGTCTCAGCACGTCATTTGCGGTGGGAGCAGTCAAGTCAAAGCTCGCAAAGACCAACATCATAAAGGGAGGCCTCGAGATGGCAGGCCTTGGCACCGGAATTGCCCTGTTGGGATTCGGCATTGGAACTGAGCTTGACAATCTCGGAATTATTGGCGTCTAGACTTGTTTGCAATGTTTGCAGCTACCGCACCGGCACCGATTCCGTTGTCTATGTTCACAACAGACAGGCCAAGTGAGCAGCTTTGCAGCATCGAGGCAAGAGCCGCAATTCCCTTTTCACCATAACCATATCCTACGGATGTAGGCAGACCAATCACTGGCATGTTGACCAATGAAGCAACTACTGACGCCAGCGCCCCCTCCATTCCGGCGGCAACTATTACTGCATCGACATCTTCCTGCATGAGTTTTTTTATGATTGGAAATATTCTGTGCAGCCCTGCGATTCCGATGTCATAGCTGCAAATACACGTACAGTTCATGGCCTCGCAGGTCAGCCTGGCCTCTTCGGCAACACCGATGTCCGACGTACCGGCCGTGACTATGCCTATTTTTCCGCCAGAGCTTTTGATCTGTTTTTTGTACAAGAGGAGTGTGGTCGTGCTTCTGCCATCCCTTACTTTGAATCGGTTCTTTTTTGCAAAGGCGACTATACCGGAATAGTCTTGCTTTTGTACCCTGGATACCAGGACAGAATCTGATTTTGCAAGTATCTTTTGGATTATTTTCTTGGTCTCACTCACACTCTTTCTTTCGGCAAAAATCACCTCTGGGATTCCCTTCCGGTGTCTTCTTCCCATGTCTATCTGTGCAAAGTCTTCGATTTTTTCAATGGAGTAAAGGGCAAGAAGCTTTTTTGCCTTTTGGACACTTATCTTTCCGTTTTTTAGGGATTCCAAAATATCGAGCGTGTCCAACGTTTTATGTGTATTCTGTCTGGATAAAAAAACTGATCAGATTCCGGCGAGTGCGGCTTTGACGCTTTCTATTCCCTTATTGAACCATTCTTTTTCCTGCGAGTCCAAGTCTAGCTCTATTATTTTTTCAACGCCGTTTCTGCCTATCACCGCAGGCACTCCGATTGAAACATTAGAATGGCCGTACTCGCCGTCAAGCGGGGTTGCTACCGGGATGACTTTTTTTCTGTCCTTGAGTATTGCCTCGACGATGGCAGAGATCGCGTTTCCAGGCGCGTGTACCGTTGCGCCTTTAAGCTCAATTACCTTGGCTGCTATCTGCCGCGTGTCAGATACCAGCTGGCCGATCTTTTCTTTTGACAAAATATCTGTGAGCGGAATTCCAGACACTGTTGAGAATCTTGGAAGTGGCAGCATGTTTTCGCCGTGCTCTCCTACTACCAACGCGCGAATGGACTCTCGCGAGTGGCCAGTTGCCTCGTGAATGAACTGGACAAATCTTGAAAGATCAAGCATGTTTCCCATTCCAATAATTCTACTTCTCTCAAAACCCGACGTCTTGTAGGTAATGTGCACCATTGGGTCAAGCGGGTTTGTGACTGGAACTATGATGGAGTCTTTTGCGTGTTTTTTGATGTTTTCCACGACGTCCTTTACTATTCCCGCGTTTATTTTCAAAAGGTCCATCCTAGTCATGCCCGGCTTTCTTCCAGAGCCTGCTACTACTACTACAACGTTTGAGCCCTTCATGTCGGAATAATCATTAGAGCCACGGACATTGACATCGATTCCCTGCTCTGAGAGCATGTGGTTTAGGTCCATTGCCTCACCCTGCGGCAGTCCCTTTATGACATCCAAAAGCAAAATCTCCTTGTCCACTTTTCTCAAGGCAGAAAAGAGCGCGGCCGCTCCGCCAACTTTTCCGGAACCGATAATCGTAATCATATTTTGCCACTCTTTTAGCTCAATAATTAAATCTATTGAAGGGCCTGCGAAAAAAGAAACACATCTGCGACGTTACAATTTATATGCATTTTTCACAGTTGCACTTGCATGGTTTTGGTAGTAGACCCGCAGATTGCTGGAATCTCCGGGGACATGATGCTGTCCTCACTGGTACATCTTGGAGCAAAAAAATCAAAAATAATCGACGGCGTTAGCACGTCACAAAATTATCTACGGGGTTCTTCAATAAAAAAAATTGATTTTAGAAAAGTAGACAAGCACGGAATAAACGCAACCGCCCTTGTTCTCAAACTCGACGAACATCACCACGAAAGGAAAGGAATCGAGATACAAAGCTGCATCTCAAAGACCGCACAAAAAGTCGGGCTCTCGCAAAAAGCAAGCGAGTTTGCAAAAACAAGCATAGCGACGCTGATCTTGGCAGAATCAAAAATACACGGCGTTTCAAGGAACTCGGTCCACTTTCATGAGGCTGCAAGCATTGACACAGTAATTGACATTGTGGGCACTGCAATAGCATTAGATGACCTTGGGTGTTTTGACGAGGAAATCATCGCAATGCCGGTCGCAGTTGGGGGCGGCACTGTGACCTTCTCGCACGGAACGGTATCAAATCCGGCCGGCGCAATACTTGGAATATTTGAAAAATCAAACATATTGATTCGTGGAAATGGCGCAAATGACGAGCTCACGACACCTACCGGTGCAAGCATGCTAGTAAGTCTGGCAGACAGGTGCGCAGAGTTTTACCCGATGATGAACATAGTTGGGGTTGGGTATGGAGCCGGCCAAAAAAACTTTGATGGATTCTCAAACGTGCTGAAACTGGTTCGCGGCAAGTCGTCATCAAATCTCCAGTCTGACTCTGTCAGTATTCTTGAGACAAACGTAGACGACGTCTCCGGCGAAGTCCTGGCGCACGTAGTTGACAGAGTCATGGCAAGCGGGGCAAAGGACATCTCAATAATTCCAACCATCGCAAAAAAGGGAAGGCCAAGCCACATAATCTCGGTAATATGCGACTCGGATTCCGTAAACCAGATTCTTGATGTTCTAGTTTCGGAAACCGGAACGCTTGGGGTCCGGATAAGGCCCTCTGACAGGTTCATCGTACCAAGAAAAACTCTCACAATGAAGGTAAAAATCCACAATAAGGACTTTACGGTGCGCTGCAAGGTGACAAAGTCAAAACAATTCAAAGTGGAATACGACGACATCCGTTTCATCGCACAACAACTGTCAATGACATTTAGGCAGACCGAAGAATTAATCAAAGCTCAAGTGAAAAACCAGATAAAATGACCAAACTAGAGCAGCTAGAGGACTGGTTTTCTGACAAGAAAAACGTTATAATCGCGTTGTCTGGCGGAGTGGACAGCGCGCTTGTAGCATATGCGGCATACGCAAAACTTGGCAATTCCGCACTTGCAGTTACTGCTGACTACAAGACTCTTGCGAAAGAGGAGCTCGAGTCGGCAAAAAAAATCTGCAGGGAAATAGGAATAAGACAGCTCATAATAGAATACGACGAGCTGGAAAACGAGGATTTTGTAAAAAACGACAAAAACAGATGCTTCCACTGCAGGACGGAGCTATCAGAACACCTGCTCAAAATAGCACAAGAGAAGAAATTCGAGCTCATAGTGGACGGAACAAACCTAGACGATCTTGGGGACTATAGGCCAGGGATAGTGGCACTGCAAAATCACGGCATCAGAAGCCCGCTAGTCGAAGTGAAGCTCACAAAAAAAGACGTGCGTGCAGCTGCAAGGAATGTCAGACTCTCAGTATTTGACAGGCCGTCAAACGCGTGTCTTGCTTCCAGGATTCCATGGGGCCAGCGCGTGACCGCAGAGAGGCTTGCCAGAATAGAGATGGGCGAGATATTTGTCAAACAGATGTTTGGCGCAAGGCAGGTTCGCGTGCGCGACATAAACGGCGCTGCAAAAATTGAAGTTGGTGCCGATGAGCTGCACCTGCTGGACGAAGCGAAGCTTGGCATTCTTGACGCGAAACTAAAGTCGATAGGGTTTGGTTCCATGACGATTGACAAAGAAGGATACAAGCAGGGAAGCCTAAACGTGATTGCGGATTGATTTACCTAGACAACGCGGCATCCACGCCAGTGGCAGACGAAGTTCTGCAGGAAATGCTTCCGTATCTGAAAGAAAACTTTGGCAACCCGTCGTCAATTCACAGGTTCGGAAGACTAGCAACAAAAGCAGTGGAAACAGCGAGAAAAAGAACCGCGGACCTGATAGGGGCGCAGCCAAGCGAGATTCTCTTTACGTCAGGAGGCACCGAGTCGAACAACACGGCACTCTTTGGCGCCTTGGGCAAAAACGCGGCGCTGATAACATCGGCCATAGAACATGACGCGATACTGGAGCCGTGCAAAAAACTCGAGTCGGAAGGCCACCAAGTCACCTACCTGCCAGTGGACTCTTCTGGACTAGTCGACGTTGAAAAAATAAAACCTGCAATCACTAACGAAACAGGACTTGTTAGCATAATGTACGCAAACAACGAGGTCGGCACGGTCCAGCCAATCAGGGAAATTGCGCGAATCTGCAAGCGGCACCATGTCTTGTTTCACACCGACGCAGTGCAGGCAGTTGGCAAGATCCCAGTAAACGTAAATGAACTGGGAATCGACCTGATGTCGATTTCCTCGCACAAAATACACGGCCCAAAGGGAATCGGGGCCCTCTACATAAGAAACGGCGTAAAAATCACGCCGCTAGTGCTCGGGGGAGGACAGGAAAGCGGGCTCCGCTCTGGAACGGAAAATGTGGCAAACATTGTCGGTTTTGGCAAGGCATGCAAGCTCGCAAAAGAAAACCTTGATGCCAATCAAGCATACCTCAAAAACCTAAGGGATGCACTAATCCAGAACGTTTCAAAGGAAATATCGCATGTCATGATCAACGGTCATGGGGAACACCGCCTCCCAAACAACGCGCACTTTACATTTCTTGGCGTAAACGGCGAGGATCTTATCATAAAACTTGACGAAAACGGGATTGCGGCATCGACAGGATCCGCATGTTCTGTAAAGACGCAAAAGGCATCGCATGTCTTGGCTGCAATGGGGTTTGCACACGAGCAGATAACTGGCTCCCTGAGACTGACCGTGGGGCTGACGAACAACATTCAAGAAATCGAAAAAACAGTTGCGGTTCTAAAAAAAGTGGTGGCCGAGCTGCGCAGCGTCTCGCCATTCAAGGCAAAGTACGGATTTGCTAACTGATTCTTAGCGCCGTACGCCTTGTCGCTATCACAACAGAAAAGATAGTGACGGCCAGTATCGCAAGCACCACGGGGCCAAACTCTGGGATGACCATGGTTCCGATTATCTCAATGTCCGAGTCTCCTTCCTCGAATTGTATTGTGATTAACCTCGAGTCCAGGCCGATGGCAGACTCTTGGTACGGAACCTCGAATCCATCGATTAGTGTTATGTATGTGTCATCTGTCCCGTCATCTTTCTTTGCATCAATCCATTTTCTTTGAAGGTCAAATGTGACCGAGCCGTCCTTGTCTGCCTGAATTGTCACAATTAGGCCCAGAATAGACGTGTCAACTACGATGTTTTTCACAGTGCCTCCCTTTATGGTGTATGGCACATCAAACGTTCCGAACTCTCCCGCGTCTACCTCAAAGATCTCGGAGGTGTCAGTGGATGACTCGCTTGTCTGGAAATCAAAACTAGTCTCGTATATGCTGCCTGAAACCCCATATGCTACCTGAATAGTATATTTTCCGTCTGTCGTAAAGTAAGGTCCATCTGCAATAAGCGTGTAGGTATAGCTACCGTCCTGCGACACATCGACCTGCGCTACATGAGCGCGGTTGGCGTCTCTTAAAACCTGGATGATGATTGGCGTATTTTCCAAGACTACGTCAAATTTTCCAGAAATTACGACGGCATCTCCTTGCTCGTAAAACTGATTTGAAACGCAGACCTGTTTGCATTCTTGTGTTTGTGCATACGCTGCTGTGGAAAATGCAGAAACAGACAAGACGAAAAGGAGAACTACGGAACAGTTCATACCGAAACTTTGGAACGATCATATATTTCCTTTTCTAGGAAATTGTACTAAAAAATGAAAAAAGTAGTTGACCTTAGTATCTTGGTAAGATGCTAAGTCTTGTTCTGGCAGAAACCGCAACTATTGATACAATTGCGACTGCTAGAATTATTGCTGCCATCGTGCCAAATTCTGGAACTGCATAAGTACCTATTACCTCGATCTGTGTAGATCCTTCTGAGAATGTGATGTCAAGTGTTCTTGTTGCATCATCACTTTCTATCTCCTCAAAGTCAGCCTCTTCACCGTCTACTAGGACGATAAAGTCACTGTCTCCGTCGTCTGATGTGGAATCCAAGACATCTCTTGGAATCATCATTGAGATAGAACCATCGCTTTGTGCATCAATCATCAGTACAAGCGAAGTTGTAGCACTGCTAACTGTAGCTTTTGTAACTACTGCGCCAGATGCCTCATACGGCACACAAAAGACTTGGCTTCCACCTTTTACGGCGAGCTCATCTGCACCACATGATACTCCGTCTTCTTCCATCGTCTCACCAATTATCTCAATAGTGGCCTTGTTGTTGATTTCCTGTGGGCCATACTGGACTCTGATGGTGTAGACTCCATTTTCCTTGAAGAGAGCTCCTGATGTGCTAAATGTAGTCTCATACGTGTTGTCCTCTGAAACTTCGACTTGTCTAACAGTCACGAGGTTGTTTTGTGGACCATACACCGTGACTGTGACTGGAGTGTCGCCTCTAAGATTTGCAACAGAGCCGCTTAGTACGATTTCTGACTCGTGATCATATGCTTCTTGATCAGTCCAGACCGCAACCGGCACGTCGTTTTGTTGTGCTAGGTCTGCCTTTTCGTACAAGTCCTCGCTGCCACATCCTGGGCATGCCTCCTCATCGAATGAAGATGCATAAGTTGGTACTGCCGCTAAAGTGCCTGCTGCAGCCAATATGGCAATTAGCACAGTTAGTCCATAACTATTCATCTTGTTTGTCGATTAGAATATTGACTATTTATGTATATTTAAAAAATGGAAAAAGTTGAAGAACTAGTACCTTGGAAGTACGAGTCTGTTCTTGGCAGAAACCGCAACTATTGATACAATTGCGACTGCTAGAATTATTGCTGCCATCGTGCCAAATTCTGGAACTGCATAAGTACCTATTACCTCGATCTGTGTAGATCCTTCTGAGAATGTGATGTCAAGTGTTCTTGTTGCATCATCACTTTCTATCTCCTCAAAGTCAGCCTCTTCACCGTCTACTAGGACGATAAAGTCACTGTCTCCGTCGTCTGATGTGGAATCCAAGACATCTCTTGGAATCATCAGTGTAATCAAACCATCCGAGTCTGCATTGATCTTCAAAGTAATTGAGGAAAGATCGCTGCTTACTGTTGCCGTTCTTACGTTCACGCCTTCTGCGTCGTATGGCACGCAATATACATCGGTATCAGATTCTACTGCAATCTCAACTGGATCACATGACACCACTACTTCGTCAGTTCCTATTATTTCGAATGTCATCTTGTCGTTGATTTCCTGTGGGCCATACTGGACTCTGATGGTGTAGATTCCATTTTCCTTGAAGAGAGCTCCTGATGTGCTAAATGCTGCCTCGAATGTTTTATCGTCTGCAACATGCACCTGTTCAATTCCAACAATGTTGCCCTGAGGACTGATGACTCTGATTGTCACTGGGATCTCTTCTTTTATGTGCGAGACTATTCCCTGTACAATGATTTCAGATTCATGGTCGTAGATGTTCTGGTCGGTCCTTGCTTGGATTGGTACTTCGCTTAGTCGTGCGCTTCGTTCGTTTTCATAAATGTCAGAACCGCAGTCTGGGCATGCCTCCTCATCAAACTCTGATGCGAAAACCGGCATTGCTATGGTTGTGGTTAAAACCGAAATCGCGATTAGCACGTACTTGGTGTAGCTTTTCATCTTGATTTGGCGATATATTGCTGA
>CAZETC010000012.1:1354-12648 GCA_964515435.1 uncultured Candidatus Nitrosotenuis sp. | reverse complement strand
TCCTCGAACTGTATGGTCAAGGTGCGATCATCTGACGTGGTTTCCTCGTCAAAGTCTACCTCGGCTCCATCCACTAGGACAAAGAAGCTGTCGTCTTCGCCGGACTGTCCGTCTGGACCCAATCTTGCGTCAATTAGGCCTCTTGGCAGTGTTACTGTCAGTTCACCGTCGCTTGTGGTCTCTATCTCTATGATTAGGGACTTGTCAGGAATGCTTGGGGTGATGCTGATTACCTTGCCTCCGCTTATGGTATAGTCTACCAGAAAGTCAGTACCGCTTATTGCGATAGACTTGCCAGGGCCGGCTTGCCCGCCTTCAGATCCACCGAACTCAAAGGTGGTTTCTGCGGTTCTCGACTCGGTTCCATACAATACTTTTATGGTGTATGTCCCAGCAGACTTCCACAGTGCTCCGCCAGCAGTCACGTCGACTCCGTAGGTGTTGTCCTCAGAAACGTCAAGTTGTTGTACAGTAACTAGATTCCCATTACCTGCAATTATCTGCAGGGTGACAGGATAGCCAGAAAGTCTCTCTCTGACTTCGCCTGCTATGGTAATGGTTTCTCCGTCCTCGTAAGCCTCTTTATCTGTAGATACTGTTATGGCATCTACAGACTCTTGAGCAGAAACTGGTAGTATGGTACCAGTTGCCAGAATTGTAAACAATGCTATTGCTGTGTATAGAGTACGCATCTTGCTTTATTCGTGCTAAAGAATACTATTTAAGGTTAAGAAAAAAATCATTGACTAAAAACAAAAAATATTGACTTCTCTTTAGGATCTTGATTAAATATATATAAACCACTTTTGGAGGTTTTTCAATTTGTTTGGGAATTTTACATATTTAGCTTATGCTATCCAAGGTGACGGAATTGGCAACTAAGAAGACCCACGTTCTAGTACCGGATCACATTTACGTGCCAAAGCACGAAATCATGACAAAAAAAGAGGCAGAGGAAATCCTCAAGAAATTCAACTGCAAGCCAACGGAGATGCCGCTCATATTTTCAAACGATCCTGCGATTATTGGACTTGGTGTAAAACCTGGCGACATGATGAAAATTACAAGAAAGAGCCAGACTGCAGGCGAGAGCACCTATTACAGATACGTGGTGGAAGTCTAGGATGCCGGATTCTTCGAACAAGCGCTGGCCAATAATTCAGGACCTGCTCAAAAGAGAGGGAATAGCAAGACAGCACCTGAACTCCTTTGACGAGTTTTTGGATCGTGGCCTGCAATCGATAATTGACGAAGTGGGGCATATTGAGATTGAAAATGCAGAATATCCGTACAAGATCCAGCTCGGGAAAGTAAAGCTGCAACAGCCAAGAATGATGGAGCTCGACGGATCCATTACGCACATCACTCCGGCAGAAGCAAGACTGAGAAACGTTTCATACTCTGCGCCAATAATGATGGAAGCAAGCGTAGTAGAAGACGGAAAAATTCTCGAATCAAGATTTGTCCACATCGGGGACATCCCGGTAATGGTAAGATCAAACGCGTGTATACTGCACAACTTTTCGACGCAGAAGCTAATCGAGCACGGCGAGGACCCAAACGACCCAGGCGGATATTTCATAATTAACGGATCCGAACGAGTAATCGTAGGACTAGAGGATCTGTCATACAACAAGATAATTGTGGACAAGGAAAAAATTGGAGGAAACGATGTCTACAAGGCCAAGGTATATTCCTCGATTGTAGGTTATCGCGCAAAGCTTGAGCTCGTGATGAAAAATGACGGACTGATCGTCGCAAGAATTCCGGGATCGCCAGTGGATATTCCCGTGGTAACACTGATGAGAGCACTTGGACTTGAAGCTGACAGGGAGGTAGCTGCCGCAGTCTCACTTGTAGAATTAATCCAGAACGAACTGGAGGCCTCGTTTGAAAAGGCAGCAGAGGTCCAGACAACAAAGGACGCCATAGTCTACATCAGCAAGAGGATAGCACCTGGGATGCTTGAGGAATTCCAGATAAAGAGAGCAGAGACGCTTTTGGATTGGGGTCTATTGCCGCACCTAGGCAAGCACCAGGAAAACAGAAGGGAAAAGTCGCAGTTCCTAGGCGAGGCAGCATGCAAGCTAATCGAGTTGAAGTTGGGATGGATTTCGCCAGACGATAAGGACCATTATGGAAACAAGGTGATCAAGTTCGCAGGACAGATGCTAGCTGATCTCTTTAGAACAGCGTTTAGAAACTTGGTTCGAGACATGAAATACCAGCTGGAAAGGTCAGGACAAAAACGCGGAATCAACGCGGTCGCAGCAGCGATAAGGCCTGGAATAGTTTCTGATAAGCTAAACAATGCAATCGCGACAGGAAACTGGGGACGTGGCAGAGTCGGCGTAACGCAATTGCTCGACAGGACAAACTATCTCTCGACAATCAGCCATCTAAGACGAATCCAGTCGCCACTGTCTAGAACGCAGCCGAACTTTGAGGCAAGAGATCTCCACCCAACGCACTTTGGAAGAATATGTCCGAGCGAAACGCCAGAAGGCTCCAACTGCGGACTCGTAAAAAACCTCGCGCTTTCTGCAATCATCTCAGTTAACGTCTCACCGGAAGAAATCGTCGAAAAAATGTATGACCTTGGGACCGTCCACTTTACGGACGCAAAAGAGGATCTAAAGCGAGACGGAACACGTGTCTTTGTCGACGGAAGGCTGGTAGGATACTACAAGGACGGCGACAAGCTGGTAGACTCACTGCGCGAGCTCAGACGAAGCTCCAAGATTCATCCACACGTCGGAATCTCGTTTTTCAAGCCAAGTACAGAGGGCGCGACAAAGCGACTGTACGTAAACTGTAACGCAGGCCGTGTCCTGAGACCACTAGTGGTCATAAAGGACGGAAAGCCGTTGCTCACACAGGAGCTAATTGAGAAAGTCTCAAAGAAGCTAATGTCGTGGAACGATCTTTTGCGAATGGGAATAATCGAGCTAAACGACGCAAACGAGGAGGAAAACTGCTACATAACAATCGACGACAAGGACACCAAAAAGTACACGCATCTAGAGATATTTCCATCTGCAATTCTTGGTGCAGGCGCATCAATCATTCCATATCCGGAGCACAACCAGTCTCCAAGAAACACATACGAATCTGCAATGGCAAAGCAAAGCCTGGGATTCTCAACACCAATGATGAACACCAGCACATATGTTAGACAGCACTTTATGTGGTATCCACAGACACCAATCGTCACAACTAAAGCATTGAACTTGCTCGGACTCGAAGACAGGCCGGCAGGACAAAACTGCGTAGTCGCGGTATTGCCATTTGACGGATACAACATCGAGGACGCGATTGTAATCAGCAAGGCGGCAGTGGACAGGGGACTTGGCAGAACATTTTTCTTTAGAATTTACGAGGCGGAAGCAAAGCAGTATCCAGGTGGAATGCGAGATAATTTCGAGATTCCAAATGCTGAAGATAACATCCGCGGATACAAGGGGGAAAAGGCATACCGACTACTAGAAGAAGACGGTGTAATCGCGACAGAATCCAACGTGACCGGCGGAGACATTTTGATCGGCAAGAGCAGCCCGCCTAGATTCATGGAGGAGTACCGCGAATTCGAATCAAAGGGGCCATATAGACGGGACACCTCGATAGGTGTCAGGCCGTCCGAGACCGGAGTAGTCGATACTGTAGTCATGACCCAGTCCAACGAGGGCGGGAAAATGTACAAGATACGAGTTAGAGACATGAGAATTCCAGAAATTGGCGACAAGTTTGCGTCAAGACACGGACAAAAGGGAGTGGTAGGAATACTCGCAAGATTTGAGGACCTGCCGTATACCGCAGAGGGCGTCATTCCAGATGTACTGATCAACCCGCACGCATTCCCGTCACGTATGACAGTTGGAATGTTCATGGAGTCAATCTCAGGTAAGGCAGCGGCAGTCCGCGGAAGCAGGTTTGACGGTTCTGCATTTGTGGGAGAAAAGACAGAAGAGATCAAGGCGGCACTTGAGAAAAGCGGCCTCAAGTATTCTGGAAAAGAAATAATGTATGACGGAAGAACTGGCAAGCCATTCCCAGTAGAGGTATTCATCGGAGTTGTATATTATCAAAAACTTCACCACATGGTAGCAGACAAGATCCATGCAAGGGCAAGGGGCCAAGTCCAGATGCTCACAAAGCAGCCAACAGAGGGAAGGGCAAGGGGTGGAGGCCTCAGATTTGGTGAAATGGAACGCGACTGCCTGATAGCATATGGCGCATCAATGATACTTAAAGACCGACTACTTGACGAATCCGACAAGTCGGAGATTTTTGTCTGTGAGAGGTGCGGGCTAGTGGCATATCATGACGTTAAACAAAGAAAGTATGTCTGCCGAGTCTGCGGGGACAAGGCAAAGGTTTCCTCAGTTTCGGTAGCATACGCATTCAAGCTGCTACTCCAGGAAATGCAGAGCCTCAACGTAGCGCCAAGGCTGATGATAAAGGAGAGAGTGTAATGTCTGTTCAAACAGTAAAAGCAATCGACGGAATCAAGTTCTCGGTATGGTCCCCAACTGAAATTAGAAAATATTCTGTTGCGGAAATCACGGCACCTGAGACATACGACGAGGACGGGATGGCAGTGCAAGGCGGACTCATGGACGGACGACTTGGAACGCTCGAGCCTGGACAAAAATGTCTTACGTGTGGAAACACCGCGGCAAGATGTCCTGGACACTTTGGACACATCGAGCTTGCAGAGCCGGTATTGCACATTGCCTTTATCGACAACATCCACAAGCTACTGCTGGCAACCTGCAGGTCGTGCTCAAGACTGAAACTGCCGCAGGAAGAGCTTGATTATTACGCTCAAATTCTCAAAAAAGAGGCAGCATACACAATAATTTCGCAAAAAAGAATTCCCGAGGAAATTCTAGACAAGGCAAAAAAGGCAAAGGAATGCCCGCACTGCGGAAAGCCACAATACGACATGATATTTACAAAACCTACAATATTTATCGAAAAAACCGAAATCGGCGAGCACAGGCTGCTTCCCATTACAATACGGGAAAGGTTCACTCAAATACGAGACGAGGATCTGAAATTACTTGGATACGACTTTAACACCGCAAGACCGGAATGGTTCATACTGCAGGTACTGCCAGTCCCACCAGTAACGGTACGTCCGTCAATCATTCTGGAGACCGGAATCAGATCAGAAGACGACCTGACCCACAAAATGGTGGACATTATCCGTGTAAACCAGAGACTAAAGGAAAGCAAGGACGCGGGAACCCCGCCACTGATCGTTCAGGACTTGGTCGATTTGCTGCAGTATCACACCACCACATATTTTGATAACGAAGTATCTGGAATCCCACAGGCCCACCACCGCTCAGGTAGGCCACTGAAGACACTCACACAAAGACTCAAGGGAAAGGAGGGAAGGTTCAGAGGCTCGCTTTCCGGAAAGAGAGTCGACTTTTCAAGCAGAACAGTAATTTCGCCAGACCCGAACCTTGACCTATCCGAAGTCGGCGTACCGGAAACAGTTGCAAAAAAACTTACAATTCCTGAAATAATCACGGACTGGAACATCGAGAGAATGCGCAAACTTGTCATAAATGGGCCTGACAAATTCCCGGGAGTCAATTACATCGTAAGGCCTGATGGCGTAAAAATCAGACTGGATTTTGTAGAGGACCGCTCGACAATTGCGGAAAACCTCGAAATTGGATACCTAGTCGAAAGGCACCTGTCTGACGGAGACATTGTAATGTTCAACAGACAGCCGTCGCTGCACCAGATGTCAATCATGGCTCACTATGTCAAGGTCTTGCCGGGAAAGACATTCAGGTTGCACCCGTCAGTATGTCCTCCATACAACGCAGACTTTGATGGGGACGAGATGAACCTGCACGTGCCGCAAAGCGAAGAGGCAAGAGCCGAGGCAATTCTATTGATGCGAGTCCAAGACCAGCTGATATCTCCAAGATACGGAGGACCAATCATCGGAGGTCTGAGAGATTTCATTACTGGGTCTTATCTTTTGACAAAGGACGACACTGTCCTTACGCAGCAAGAGTTTGCAAACTATGCGATGCTCGGCGGATATGACGGATCATTTCCCGAACCAGAAGTAAAGGGGAAAGAACCGATGTATTCTGGAAAGCAGCTCTTCTCGCTGTTCCTGCCAAAAGACTTTAACTTTGTCATCACGTCAAAGTGGTCCAAGGGAACAAAGGGACAGCAAAAAGATGTCGTAATCAAAAACGGGCGTCTCATCAGCGGGGTGATCGACAAGGCATCGATCGGCGCAGAAGAGCCGGAAAGTGTCCTGCACAGAATCGCAAAGGACTATGGGAACGAAACAGCAAAGACATTTTTGAACTCTGTTCTGATAGTGGCAAAGCAGTTTATCACGCATTACGGTTTCAGCTACGGATATGCAGACCTTGAGCTGCCAGAAAAAGTAAAGACAGACATCACATCTGGCATCGAGGAATCATACAACACCGTCTATGATCTCATTTCGCAGGCAAAGAAAGGAACGCTAAAGCTCACAAGAGGACTTTCTGCAGAAGAGGCACTTGAGGCCTACATAGTAAACGAATTATCAAAGGCAAGAGACAAGGCAGGAAACACGGCAGACCAGCAGCTGGAGAAAAACAACGCAGCAAGAATAATGGCAACTACGGGCGCAAGGGGCTCGTCTCTTAACATAGGTCAGATGGCCGGCGCGCTAGGACAGCAGTCAATTCGTGGCAACAGGCTCAACAAGGGATACAACAACAGGGCACTGCCGCACTTTAAGGAAAATGACGATAACCCAGACGCTCACGGATTCGTAAAGTCAAACTACAGGGACGGTCTTTCGACAATCGAGTTCTTCTTCCACGCAATGGGAGGGCGAGAAGGACTTGTCGACACTGCGGTCAGAACCCAGCAAAGCGGATACATGCAGCGAAGACTAGTCAACGCACTAGAACATATCAAGCTAGAATATGACAACACAGTACGCGACCCGCACGGCCACATCATCCAATTTTTGTATGGCGAGGATGGAATCGACGTTGCAAAATCTGATCACGGCGAGGCATTCAACATCCTCAGGCTGGTCGAATCCGAGACAATTGTGGACTCAGGCAAAAAGGCTGCAAAAGAAGACGCAGACGACCTGCTCAAAAAATACACAAAGACATTCAACCCAAGACTCACCAAACTAGTTGATGAGGGAATCACTCATTCTAAGCTAAGCAAGGAGGGATCCGAGAAGGTGCTTAAAAAAGCACTGGATCTTTACAACAAGGCAAAGGCAGAGCCAGGTCAGGCAGTGGGAATAGTCACGGCGCAGTCCATCGGTGAGCCAGGTACACAGATGACACTGAGAACTTTTCACTTTGCGGGAATCAGGGAGCGAAACGTAACGCTGGGTCTGCCAAGACTCATTGAGCTCGTAGATGCAAGAAAGAAACCGGTCACCCCCACCATGGACATATACCTGGAAGAAAAATACAAAAAGTCAAGAGAAAAGGCAATCGAGGTAGCGCGAAACACCTTGCAAACAAAGGTGAGCGCGCTGATAGCAAACGTCGAGACGGATTATTCCACGCAGATAACATTGGAGCTCAGCTCTGGCGCACTCACGCAAAGAGGATGCACCGCAGAAGAAGTAGAGGCTGCGCTGGCGTCAAACAAGAAATTCAAGATAGAGTCAAGCGGAAACACCATCACACTAACCCTGGCAGAGCAGTCTGATGCGCCAACAGTAATTGCAATTAGAAACAAGGTTCTCAATGCCATTGTCAAGGGTGTGCCTGACATCACGCGCGTCACTGTAGCCCAAAAGGACGACGAATGGGTCATCCAGACGACCGGATCTAACTTGGCAAAGGTACTCGAAATTGACGGAATCGACAAGCAAAACGTCAGAACCAATAACGTCTTTGAGATAGCTGCGACACTTGGAATCGAAGCAGCAAGAAACGCACTCATCAACGAGCTTTCAACTACGCTGGAAGACCAGGGACTCGAGGTGGACTCGAGATACATCATGCTGGTATCTGACATGATGTGCTCAAGGGGATACCTGCAGCAGATAGGCCGTCACGGAATCGCCGGAACCAAGGACAGTGTTCTTGCAAGAGCCGCATTCGAAATCACCGTGCCGACAATAGCGCTGGCTGCACTGACAGGAGAGGTAGAGAACCTCAAGGGAGTCACTGAAAACGTAATTGTCGGCTCTAACATTCCAGTCGGCTCTGGCACAGTAGACCTCTACATGCAAGTATCAAAGAACTAGTTTCATTTTTTTTAAAATTCTAATCAATAACAAATGAGTAATTTTTGAATACGTCCTAACAAGGTAGGACGTAAGTGGTCGTTGAGGTACCGGTTTGGACTCCCCAGTCCACATTACTCTATACCACAATTTTGTGATATTAAAGCCGCACGTAGGAATCATCAGTGAACTTGAAACAATAAATTTGATAATCAATACCTTGGATGTGTTGAAAAAAATTCTCTTTACGATGATTTTTCTTGGCATGTTGGCAAGTTTTGCAAGTGCCGAGCAAATTCCTGATTATTACAAGCCATACGCACCAATTTATCTGGATAAGGACACATACACCTGGACTGACAAAATCAGAATAACAATAGTGGCCCCAAGCTGGGACGAAAACGAGCACGGAATAGACTCAATAGGCGAGGATCCGGACTATGCAGTAAAGATATCGACATCATCGCACAACCTAAAACCGTACGAGCTAAGGGAGACTGCGCCAAGCAGCGGCACGTTCACGGGAGAGGTGACACTTACCGGATTCTCGCACGACACAGACGGCGACGGAGACCCAGATACCACCCCTAGGACTGCAGGGGGAGGACCCACAGACGGATTTTTGGAATCAGACAGGGATGACGGGATCACAATATCGTTCGAGTTTGCAGATGGGGTGGTGCTTACCCAGTCTGCCACAATAAGCTGGAATGTAGGCCAGATCGAGTTTTCGTCTCCAAGCTATCTTGCAGAGGATCAAGTTCTAGTTCAGGTGCATGATCCTGACATGAACCTAAATCCAGAAACACCGGACAACGTACAAGTCGATGTATCATCCGACTCTGACTCTGCAGGAGTATCTGTGGTTGCAACCGAAACAGACGACGAATCTGGAATTTTTGAAGCTGCAATATCGGTTTCGCAAAGCAGCGAATCAAGCGGAAACCGCCTGCGCGCAGTACCTGGAGACTCGATCGTGGCAAGATACCACGACAGGACACTGCCAGAACCATACGCCATAGCAGATGATCTGGAAGTAACTGCTACATCAGTTATTGATTCCAGCCTTCCAAGCACAAAGAGAGTCTCAGTTGATGATCTTTACTTTGCAGATGCGGCAGGAAAAGAGATCTCATCCCCCAAGGCAGGTGAGCAGGTGCAGATAGTGGTACACATACAGAACAACCAGGAATATCAGCAAGGGTTCACAAGCATCATACAAATCACAGACAAAAACGGGTCGGTGGTCTCGCTCTCGTGGATAACGGGTAGGCTGGCAGAAGCACAAGGGTTTGAGCTGTCCCAGTCCTGGGTTCCAAAGCAAAGCGGACAGTACACAATAGAGTCATTTGTGTGGAAATCACTTGATGACGCCACACCGCTCTCAGAAAATCAAATGCATGTGGTTTCCGTGGACTGACTTTCAGCAAGATAATATATTCATAGAATTATTTCCAATCATGACAAAAACAATGTCCGTTTTGTTTGTGGTCACTGTTTTAATGTCAGCAGTCTTTGTAACTTCGTTTAGCATGCAGCAGGCAGATGCAGTAACGGCAAAGGGAACAGGCCATACAAAAAACCCCAGAGGGTACGGGTTGGGTACTGGAAGCAAAGTTTGCGGTGACAAACTATGTTCGGATGGACTCAAACCGGAGCTTCCAAAGACAGAACCAAGAACCGGCAAAATAATTGATGATCTGGTGATGTGTACGATGGAGTACATGCCAGTATGCGGTAAAGACGGTATAACATATGGCAACAAGTGCATGATGACGGCATCTGGTGTTAGTCTAGCTCACAAGGGAGAATGTGGCGCAATGATGGATGACTCGTCAAAACCAAAGATGCACAAATCGACAATTGCATCAAAGACAGTTACTTCCATGCAAGACTCAGGTCTTGGTCATGAATCACACCAGCTAGCATTGATCCTGCCGCCATCTGATATGATCTACAAGGGATCATTGACATATGCAGCATCAGAGCCAATCCAGCTAATAGCACTACACGGCCCGCTAGCTGAAGGCGAAGACAACGGCCAGCCAATCTGGACGCCAGACGGAGAAACAAAATTTGCGCTGACAATAATCGACCCGCAAGCATCGTCAGGAACATGGAACTTTGCAGGAAACGCACTCGCGGTTCACACAAAGAACCCAGAGCCGTTCACAGTAAGCTATACTGTCAGCTATATGGAAAAGGAAGCATCTAGTACAGTAATGACTGGAACTACTATCTCGGTACAGGATCCAGGTCTTGGACACGAATCACACCAGCTTGCAGTAATACTGCCTCCAAATGAAATGCCATACAGCGGAATGCTCACATACTCTGCATCCGAACCAATCCAGCTAATAGCACTACACGGCCCGCTAGCTGAAGGCGAAGACAACGGCCAGCCAATCTGGACGCCAGACGGAGAAACAAAATTTGCGCTGACAATAATCGACCCGCAAGCATCGTCAGGAACATGGAACTTTGCAGGAAACGCACTCGCGGTTCACACAAAGAACCCAGAGCCGTTCACCGTGACATACACCGTGGTTGCAAGCCAATAACATCCAAATTTCTTATTTTTATATTGAATGAATCCGTAGCAATCGATGATAAACCTATAAAGGAGATCTCTCGCATCGACATTACACAGTGATAAAATGGGAAAATTACTTGAAAAAGCACTAAAGGACTCGCTACAGGAGAACAAGTGCGTATTAGGAGTAAAACAAGTGCTACAGTCAATCAAGAACGCAAAACTAGTCATCATCTCAAAATCCGTTTCAGAAGAATCACTGGAAAAAATCCAAAGCTCAAAGGGAGAAAAAGTAACGACGTTCCAATTCAACGGCTCGTCTGTCGCACTAGGAAGAGTGTGCGGTCTGCAGTTTAGAATATCTGCCGCATCGTTGAGCTCGATTCCAGACTCGAACATCAAAGCAATATTAAAAGAATCAGAAACACAATGACAACGCAACTAAGTTTAAATGAAACCCAAAAGGCTTGGAGATAATCAGCAAAAATGCCACAAACAATCAAACTAACAACTGATCAAATGCGT
>CAZETC010000012.1:400-1344 GCA_964515435.1 uncultured Candidatus Nitrosotenuis sp. | reverse complement strand
AGTAAACGAAGGCAAGATGGGCCTTGCAATCGGCAAGGGGGGTTCCCACATTAAAAACCTGCAAAACATTGTCAAGAAAAACGTCGAACTAGTCGAATACGCTGACGATCCGATCAATTTTCTCAAAAACATGTTAAACCCAAAACTGGTGTCTGAGGTTAAACTCAACAAAAGGCTTGACGGCTCAACCCAGGCAATAGTCATAGTTGATCCAAAAAAGAAGGGCATCGTGGTGGGCCGCGAGGGGAGAAACGCCGAAAAGGCACGTCTTTTGGCCAAAAGATATTTTGAAATTACAAGCGTTTTAATTAACAGTCCTGAAAAAATCCTAGAGTGATAATATGGCGAAGTCTCCACTTGGTCTGTTTGCTGGTCGCGTACTGAAGGCAAAGCGAAAGCGACAGCGATGGCAAATTGGTGTATACAAGCGAAGAATGCTGGGTCTTGACAGAAAGGCAAACCCGCTAGGAGGATCTCCTCAAGCAAGGGGCATTGTACTTGAAAAAGTAGGAGTCGAGGCAAAGCAGCCAAACTCTGCAGTAAGAAAATGTGTCCGCGTCCAGCTTATAAAAAACGGAAAAACAGTGACAGCATTTTTGCCACGAGACGGCGCAATGAACTTTATTGACGAACACGACGAGGTTCATGTAGAGGGAATGGGAGCATCTATGGGCGGAGCAATGGGAGATATTCCAGGCGTAAGATTCAAAGTTTTCAAAGTAAACGGCACCTCGCTGCGAGAGCTGGTGCGAGGAAGAAAAGAAAAACCAAGGCGATAAAAAATGGCAGAGACTCAGAACTTGTTGTTGTTCAGAAAATGGGATCTCTCAAGTATTGAAATAAAGGATCCCGGACTCAAAACCGTAATTTCACTCAACAAAACAATAATGCCGCTGACCTTTGGGCGTTCCTCACTCAAACGATTCAACAAGGCCGAAGTGAAC
>CAZETC010000012.1:0-390 GCA_964515435.1 uncultured Candidatus Nitrosotenuis sp. | reverse complement strand
CACTCAACACTGTAAAGGCGGCACTTGAGATAATCCATCTAAAAACGGGCAAGAATCCGGTGGAGATACTGGTTCGGGCAATAGAATATTCCGCACCAAACGAGGACACCACTAGAATTGTGTACGGCGGAACTGCATACCACGTATCAGTTGATGTATCGCCACTGAGACGGGTGGATCTAGCCTTGCGATTTATCGCAGACGGAATAAAGGAATCATCGTTTTCAAACCCAAAATCAATGGAAGAATATCTGGCAGAACACCTTATCGCGGCATCATCAAATGATGCTGCAGCCCCATCTGTCAAGAAAAAGAACGAACTCGAAAGAGTAGCACAAGCATCAAGATAAAAAAGTAGCCCGAGGCAGATTCGAACTGCCGTCTCGGCGT
>CAZETC010000011.1:19224-21692 GCA_964515435.1 uncultured Candidatus Nitrosotenuis sp. | reverse complement strand
GCGATCTAATTGAATTTGCGGGAACAGAGCTGCCGAAAAAATACGCACCCTCGATAATGTTCTTGTTATGATTCAGATTGGAAATTGTGTGCAATATCACTTCAGACCCAAGTGAATGTCCCATTAACCGAATTTTTGTGTTCGGGCTTTTTTTCTTAAAGTCAAGAATAAATTTTGCCAGATTGCGGCCATTTTTCCTTGCAATCATTTTTCCTACACATATTGCGCGAAGTTCATGCGATTTGTACTGAACCCCCCTTATGTTGGAATCGTAGCTGAAACCAATAACGGGGTGCCTGTAACCAACTTGCCTGAGGCGTTTTTGCGCTATTCTGAATTTTGCCAGTGCGCCTTTTTCGTTGTTTCTTAACCCATGAATCATTATTGTAAATTCGGAATCTTTTCCAAGGCTCTCAAAAAACTTTTTCGGGTAAAGGTCGTATGGCTTTTTCCTAAGTGTCTCGCCTGTTGCAAGATCATAAAATCCGCGAGTTGAAATTCTTGGGATTCTTTTATTTTTTTTCAAATTTTTCTTTGCGTTTTTTGATGTCTTCCTCTTCTACTCTAGCAAACAATGGGGTTATGACATCCAGCTTGTGGGATGATTTTAACAAAATTTCAGAAATTGACTTCCATGCATTATCAGTTACTTTACCTGATAGCCCGAGCTGCTGCCAAATTTTGTCAGCAGACTTTGGCAAAAACGGATACAATGCGATGGAAATAGAGCGCACCGCATTTACGGATAGATACACGCATGTGTTCGTTCCAGGTCCCTTCTTCCATGGCTCCTTGTGCTGGAAATACTGATTAAAGTACGTAGAAAACTCCATCAGCCTCTTTAGTGCCCTGTCCAGATGATTTTGCTCTAACAGAGTAAAAAGACTGGAGGAAAGATTTTTGATCTTTTCTTCCGCCTCTTTGTCTTTTTCATCATATACATCTGGTTCTGGGATTATTCCATCAAACGTCTTCTTTGTGAATCCAAGTGCGCGGTTCACCAAGTTCCCAAGGTTACCAATAAGCTCAGAGTTTATCCTGATTGCAAAATCATCCCAATCAAAATTTAGATCATCCTGAGAATACGGGTTTATTGATATCAGGTAATATCGCAGATAATCGGCAGGATAATACTCCAAGAACTCTTTGAGGCCAATGTACCAATTCCTGCTCTTTGAGATCTTTTTTGACTGTAGCGTCAGGTGCCCGCGTGTCGGAATATAATCTGGAAGCTTGTACTCTTGGCCAATCCCAAGTCGCATTGCAGGCAAGAAAAGATAGTGGTGATATACGATGTCTTTCCCAATAAAATGGTAAATGTCAGCGGAATTCCAAAAATCCTTTCCATTTATTCCCTTGTCGGTTAGCAGCTTTACCGCAGTCGAAATGTACGCTAGGTGGTTATCAAACCACCCATAGAATACCTTTGATTCATCCCCGGGAATCGGAACCCCCCATTGAATATCCCTGGTGATATCCCAGTCTACCAGTCCGGAAGAAATCCAGTTTTGGACATATTTTTTTACATCTTTTTGCAGTCCTTGATTTTCCTCAAGCCATTTGTTCAGATTATCTCCAAAGTTTTTGAGTTTGAAAAAATGGTGTTTTGTCTTTTCTTTTACCGGCACCGCGCCACAAATTGCGCATTTTGGGCTTTCTATTTCTTCAGGCACCCGTCCGCATTTCTCACATAGATCTGAATACTGGTCTTGCGCCTTGCAGTATGGACACGTTCCTGTAACGTATCTGTCTGGAAGGAATTTCTTATCGTTTTTGCAGTAAAACTGGATTATCTGAGATTCGTAAATGTGCCCATTTTCCTTTAGTTTCGTAAAGACACGCCTGACAAACTCGATATTTTCAGGCGAGCTTGTGCGATAAAAGAAATCAAACCCGATGTCAAATGCGGAAAAATCCTCATAGTCGCGCTTGTTCCAATGGGCAACATAGTCCTGTGGCGTTTTTTTTTCTTTTTCTGCCTGAATCAGAATTGGCGTTCCAAAATCGTCTGATGCACAAATGTAATATGCCTCAACCCCGTTCATTTTTAGAAATCGTGTGGTAACATCTGCCGGCAGATATGTTGATGCCACGTGTCCTAGGTGAATCTCGCCGTTTGCATACGGTAATGCGCTGGTGATAATCGCTTTAGACCTCAATGACCAAGTTTCCATTGTAGAGATTAAGAATCTTTACCAGTTGTCTCTGTAGGCAATCTGCTTTTTTGACAGCTTATCTATTTTGACATTAAAGGCCCCCAGTGCGTCGATTGCCACCTGGGTATCGATTTCCAACGGCACGGTAATCACCTTTTTGCCAATCTTTTTGTGGTTTTTTAGAATGTACAAAATGGACAGGATCTGGTTTGAGAATGATTGCGCCATCACTTCTGGCGGATGGCCTTCTGCGGCAACAAGGTTTGCAAGCCTGCCTTTGCCAACAAGGTACACTTTTTTGCCGTTTGAAAG